>JBFJJV010000173.1:0-5720 GCA_041635265.1 Panacagrimonas sp. | reverse complement strand
TAATAGATTCGAGGGGGTTCTCCATGCGTGATTCCAATTGGCTACGCAAGTCCGCCATTGCGGCTGCCATGATGTTTGCCGGCATGAGTGCAGGCATTGCTGTCGCGGAGTCGGAAGCAGTTCCCGCCGATTCGGTGGAAGTGGATTCGGTCAACCGGAGTGGCGAGGGGGATACTGCGGGTAGCTTTACCGCCGCTGATGCCGCACAGCTCGCCCTGACCACCAACCCTGAAGTCCAAGCGGCTTGGAACGAATTCCTGGCCGCCGAAGACGAGCAATCCTCTGCCAGAGGTAGCTACTTTCCCCAGGTTGACCTAGGCGGAAATCTGGGTCACGAGCGCCATGAAATCGACCGACTCGCCAACGGCAATACTGACTACAACGTTGCCGGTGTCAATCTGACCATTACTCAACTGCTGTATGACGGGTTTGCTACCAGCAGTAATGTGGCACGCCTCGGCAGAGTCAAACGCGAGCGCTATTTCCGCCTGCTCGACGCTGCAGAACAGACGACGTTAGAGGCGGTTCGCGCCTTCGAAGACGTTCGCCGCTATCAGGAACTGGTGGCACTGGCCGAGAGCAATCTGTTGCGGCATCGCGAAGTACTCGATCTGATCAGCAAGCGAGCTGAAGTGGGCGTTTCCCGGTCGGTAGATCTGGACCAGGCAACGGGACGTCTGGCACTGGCCGAATCGAATTTATCCGTAGAGCAGTCCAATCTTCACGATGTCAGCGTGCGCTACCAGCGGATCGTGGGCACCTGGCCCCCGCAGAATCTCGGTGCAGCAGAGCATCGCGAGTCCGCTCTGCCCGCGAATATCAGTGAGGGATTGAGGCTGGCTTATGGAAATCATCCGGCGCTCGCGGCAGCCACTGAAAGTATTCACGCCAATCGTGAGCAACTACGGAACCGCAAGAGTCGCTTCCACCCACGCCTGGACATTCGTGTTCGTGGTGAAGAGGGTGACGATATTGATCGTATCGAGGGTAATACCCGCGATGGCCGCGCAGAATTGGTGCTGAATTACAATCTGTTCAGCGGTGGCTCCGATCGCGCCGCGGTGAATCAGGCGGATCATCAAATCGTGGTGGCAGAAGACCGTCGCGAGACGACCTGTCGTGAGGTTCGTCAGGTTCTGCGCATTGCCTATAACGATTGGCAGAATCTTGGTTCTCGTCTGGCTTATCGCAAGTCACACAAGGAGACCACCGAGAAGGCCCGCGCGGCCTATCTGGATCAGTTCCGCATTGGTCAGCGTACGCTGCTGGATTTGCTCGATACTGAAAATGAGTACTTCGAAGCACAGCGTGCTTATGTGAACACCAACTATGATCTTTCCATTGCTTCTATTCGCACGCTTGCTGGTATGGGCAAGGCGCGGCAGGCCATCGGCATCGCACGCGCTGATCTGCCTCCGCTGAGTGAATTGGGTGGCGAAGAGAGCGATCATGGTCGCCCCTGTCCGGCAATTGAAGAAATTCCTGAACCAGCAGCACCCGAGCCGCCTCCGGTTATCGACAGCGATGGTGATGGGGTTCCAGATGCAGATGATCTATGCCCAGGCACGCCTCCAGGCGTCCCGGTTGATGGCGCGGGTTGCGCCAACAAGCAGGAAGTGATTCTGCACGGCGTCAATTTCCATTTCGACTCGGATCGTCTGACCGAGCCGTCCAAGGCCATTCTGGATAACGCGGCGCGTATTCTGAATGACAATCCAGGCGTGAGAACCGAAGTGGCGGGTCATACTGATGCCGTCGGCAGTGATTCCTACAATCTGGACCTGTCATTGCGCCGCGCGGCTTCGGTCGTGCGTTACCTGATTGCTCAGGGCGTGGTCGCTGATCGGCTGAGCGCACAGGGTTACGGTGAGACGCAGCACATCGCGACGAATGAGACTTACGAGGGTCGTGCCCGAAATCGCCGGGTCGAGTTCCGAATAATCGGAAACTGATTCAGCGGCATTTTCAAAGCCAAGGGTCGTCCCGACCCTTGGCTTTTTTTACGATTTTCGAAAATTCGCTTTCCTTGTTTCTGACCGGAGCGGGCCGCCCAGAGGCAGTCGGTCAGATTCGACCCTTGCCCTCATGCCAGGCGAGGGCAGTTCGGACAATACTCTCGAGGTCAGACTGGCTCGCTCTCCAGTTTAGAAGGGCGGCAGCCTTGTCGGGCTGTGCAACCAGCTCGGGCGGGTCACCCGCACGGCGCCCCGCTGCGATCGTATTGATCGCCCGCCCGCTCAGTTTTTCGACAGCCTTGATCACTTGGCGCACCGAGTAACCGATACCAGTCCCCAGATTGAGTGCCATGCTTTCGTGCCCCGAGCAGAGCAGCTGAATTGCTTTGACGTGGGCTTCTGCTAGATCACAAACGTGGACATAATCCCGTACCGCGGTCCCGTCAGGCGTGGCGTAGTCGGTGCCAAAAACCTTGACGTTTTCCCGTTGTCCCAGTGCAGTCTGAATCAGCAGTGGGATCAGGTGGGTTTCAGGATCATGCGCCTCTCCAATGTCTCCGTCGGGGTCGGCACCCGCCGCGTTGAAATAACGCAGTGCGGCATAGCGTATGCCATGGGCGTGCTGATACCAGGCCAGTACTCGCTCTACAAAGAGCTTGGATTCGCCGTAAGGGCTTGCCGGATTTTGCGGATGCGATTCATCGATTGGGATGTACTGCGGAACACCGTAAGTGGCACAGGTTGAGGAAAACACGATTTTTCTTACATCGGCGTCGACCATCGCATCGAGCAGGCTCAGCGCGCCGCTAAAATTATTTCTAAAATATCTGCCCGGGTCGCCCATAGATTCACCGACATAGGTGAAGGCTGCGAAATGCATCACAGCGTCAATATTTTCCTTCTTGAGCAGTTCGCGGAGTCGCTGGGTATCAGCAATATCGCCTTCAATTAAGGGGCCCCATTTGACCGCCCGCCGATGACCGTAAACCAGATTATCGTAGCTCACAGGGAGATGCCCAGCCGCCGCCAGCGCTTTGCAGGCGTGGCTGCCGATGTAACCGGCGCCTCCGGTGACCAGAATGTTGCTCATATTCTTGTATCTTCAGGCATGGGCGCCATGCCGCTGAGATAAATCGCAATCAATGCGGCGCAGACCAGTGCTAGCCAGGCCGCGCAAACCAAATGCAAGGGGTGGGGTGCGCCTTTGATTTCCATGATATGGATGATGACAAGTCGAACTTTGAAATAAGCAAGCAGTAGCAGGGAGATGCTTGCAAGGCTTTGGCCGACTTGGAGGCTTGCGCCCTCCGGTGCGTTAAGTACCCAGAACAGCGCGGGCATCGGGGCAAGCAACAGCCGGTCGAGTGTAATTGGGCCGAATCGAAAGAAGCGGGTCATTTAGCCCACCAAATAGATCAGCATAAACAGCATAATCCATGGCAGACCAACCAGGTGCGAGTAACTGGCGCCGCTGTCGAGGGTTCGAATGTCGTTTGTGCCGCTGATCGGTCGGCGGGTAATAGACCATATCAAGCTGAGCAGGCCCATGCCGATTAATACATGCAAGAAGTGAATCCCGGTGAAAACGAAGTCGTACATGTAAAAATCATTGCTCGTCAGCGTATCGTCGGTGTTGATCTAGAGTTTGTATTCGCTGATTTTGATGATCGCAAAGCCCTGTTCGCAGAGAATTGTGAGCGGGAGCCAGCTGGATGATGGCTTAGCGTCAACTCAGACTCCGCAAACAGGGCAGGGTCCTGATTCCGTTAATACAGATACAGACAGAAGAAAAGTGCGAATATGATTATATCGCCAAAGATGAAGGCCCATATCCCAGCTCCTCACGGGACGTGAGCTCTCCCTGAGTCAGCGTCGCTCACGGGGGTTGCGGCAATGATTTGCCGCACGAGCGCCAAGAACGCCGATGGTGTTTGTTCTTTGTCGAAATGGAGGCACACCGGACTCATACTGTAACGCTGGTGATTAGTCTCCGCATCGAATCTAAGAGTATCGAGCCAAGTGCAGATGCCCGGAACTGGCGAAAATGTGGGATGCCGCGGATCTGCAAGCGCACGGATTATTGGGCACGGAGCGTGCAAATGGGGCACAGGGTCGGGGATATCGGACACGAGCGGATTAGGCCGAGCCTCAGCGAAATTTAGTCAAATGAGCCGCTTGGCTGGCATACTTGCCTATTCATATCCAATGATCTTCCTACACAGTCGCCGCTGATCTGCCTGCAGCATCGGCGGCGGAGCCCGACTAGTCATGTATTCACTGCGATTTCGCATTGCGCGCTGGGTTTTGGCGCATCGAAAAACTTCCTGGTTTCTGTTTGCCGCGATCACTGCCTTTTTTCTTGCCGGTGTGCCCAAGGTGGAGCTGGAGACTATTTTCTCCGACCTGCTGCCTGCTGATGATCCCTTTGTTCAGACCTATAAGGACCATCCGAATTTTGGTAATCCGCTGACGGTTGCGGTCATGATCAAACGAGTAGATGGAGACATCTACAACGCAGAAACCATTGATAAAGTCTGGAAATTTACCCGTGACATCGATCTGACCCCCGGAGTCGATCACGATCTGATCCTGTCGATCACCACGAGTCGAGCCCGCTATACGGAGGCAACACCATTTGGTGTCGACATGCGCCCGCTCATGGGAGACGTTCCGCCCAAAACTGACGAGGAGATCGAAGAATTCAAGCGACGCGCCGACAAATCGCCTAATAGCAAGGTATTCCTGATTTCGCGAAAAGGTGACGCCACGCTGATCATGGCGACCTTCATCGAGCATCAGCTGGACTATGGCGTGGTATTCAAATTCATCAATGATCTGGCGGAGAAAGCACGGGACGAGCATCACGAAATATACGTCGTTGGCCAGCCCACGCTGATTGGCTGGGTCTACCAGTATGAGAGCGAGATGTTCGGCATTTTTGCGGTCACCGTTGGGGCGCTGCTACTGGCGTTAGCGCTGTACATGCGAAATACGGTGGGCATTTTGACGCCCATCATTACCAGTCTTGTTGCCGCCATCTGGGCTTTTGGCTTCGTCGGCTGGCTGGGCATCTCTATCGAGCCCTTGTTGATGGTAGTGCCCTTGTTGCTGACCGCCCGCTCGTTTTCACACTCGGTGCAATTTACCGAGCGCTTTTATGAGATTTACTCCGAAGTACGCGATCGGCTCAAGGCCGCCGAGCTGACCATGGGCGTCATGATGGCGCCAAGTATTCTCGGCATCATTACTGACATCATTGGAATATCGGTTGTCGCGGCCGCTCCGATTCCCGCCATGTGGCGTCATGCGGTGTTCTGTGGCATGTGGGCGGTCTGGTTGATTCCGACCGGCGTGGTCCTGATATCTCTGCTCCTCTGCTCCTTGCCGCCGCCAAAGAACATCGATCGCATGATCGGGCAGGATTCAAATCAAAGCGGCGGGATTCACCGTCGATTCCAGGGCATGCTGGATTGGATTGCCTCGTTGACGGTGGGCAGGCGTGGCTATTTCACCGCAGCCTGTGTTGCAGTATTTGGTGCCGCGGCGACCTATACCGCGTTTCAGATCAAGATCGGCAATCCGGTGGAAGGTTCGAATCTGTTGTGGGAAGACTCGGAATTCAATACGGCGGTGCGCGCCATCAATTCACATTTTCCCGGTGTGAACACACTGGAGATCGTTCTCGAGGCCAAGGTTCAGGAGACACAGGAATGGAATGTCTCACGCGCCGATACTGTGCAGACCATGATCGGCATACAGAGGGCG
>JBFJJV010000172.1:0-5777 GCA_041635265.1 Panacagrimonas sp. | reverse complement strand
GACTTCTACCGAAATCGATTCAGCAGCCGGCGGGAACCCGATCAGTCTGCCGAGCCCCCGAGAAAGCCAATTGCGGCCAGCCTCGACGCGGGCTTCCCCGCGCAAAATGCTTTGCCCCGTCACACCATGAACTTCCCGCACCGGGGCAGGCAGCAGCTGCCAATCACTGCGGTCAAGGACGCGCTGGTAGAGAGGTCGCACGCTTCAGCGTCCCGGACTCCGCTTCAGGACGTCGCTAAAGAAATGAAAATCTATTTCCGCTTGGCACCGGTTCGCAGACGCAAGGCATTCAGGCGAATAAATCCTTCCGCATCCTTCTGATTGTAGGCGCCCCGATCGTCTTCAAAGGTCGCCACGTCCGCATCGAACAGAGAATCCTCTGAGCGCCGGCCGGCGTTGTAGATGCCACCCTTGTACAGCTTGAGACGCACGTCGCCGTTCACATAACGCTGCGATTCATCAATCAGGGCCTGCAACATTTTGCGCTCAGGGCTCCACCAATAGCCGTTGTAGATCAGGCTGGCGTAGCGCGGCATAATCTCGTCTTTCAGGTGCGCGGCTTCACGATCCAGGGTCAGGGATTCGATGGCTCGATGCGCTTTCAACATGACGGTGCCGCCGGGCGTCTCATAGCAGCCGCGCGACTTCATGCCGACATAGCGGTTCTCGACAATATCCAGCCGCCCGATGCCGTGACGCCCGGCGATCGTGTTGAGCGAGGCCAGAATCTCGTAAGGCGACATCGGATTGCCGTCGATGGCCACCGGATCACCATTCTTGTAGCTGATGGTAATCAGCTGCGGCTGGTCGGGCGCATCTTCCGGATTGCTGGTCCAGCGCCAGATATCGTCGGGCGGATTCCACCAGGGATCTTCGAGGCCGCCGCCTTCATAGCTGATGTGCAGCGCATTGGCGTCCATGGAGTATGGCGAGCCGCCGCCTTTTTTCTTCTCGATCGGGATCTGATGCTCCTCGGCATAAGCCAGCAGCTTCTCGCGGGAATTGAGATCCCATTCGCGCCAGGGCGCGATGACCTTGATCCCCGGCTCCAGCGCATACGCCCCAAGCTCGAAGCGCACCTGATCATTACCCTTGCCGGTTGCACCATGGGAAATCGTATCGGCGCCGGTTTCGCGGGCGATCTCGATCAGACGTTTAGAAATTAGTGGCCTGGCGATGGAAGTGCCGAGCAGATACTCACCCTCATAGACCGCGTTGGCGCGAAACATGGGAAAAACGAAGTCCCGCGCAAATTCTTCGCGCAGATCGTCAATATAGATTTGCTTGACTCCGAATTGCTCGGCCTTGGGCCGAACATGATCCAGTTCCTCCCCCTGTCCGATGTCGGCAGTAAAGGTCACAACCTCGCAATGATGGTGATCTTGCAGCCATTTGAGGATGACGGAGGTATCCAGACCGCCGGAGTAGGCGAGGACGACTTTGCGGGGTTTGCTCATTGATCGGACCAGAAAGTGGATGTTTTTTGACCAAGCCGCCAAGGCGAATGATCATCAGGCGGCGGATTATAAGGACCGTTCGGCTATAGTGCCGCCCCCATGGATAGTACCGACCCCCTTCAGCTCCCTAAAGTAGGCCAAAGATTCCGCGGCTTTCTGCCCGTCGTGGTGGACGTGGAGACCGGCGGATTCAATAGCGCCACCGACGCACTGCTGGAAGTTGCTGCCGTTATTCTGGGCGTGGATGAGAACGGCCTGCTGGTGCGGCGCAAGACCGTTTTCTCGCATATCGAGCCCTTTCCCGGCGCTAATCTGGAAAAAGCGTCGATGGAGGTCAACGGCATCAAGGTGGACAACCCGCTGCGCCTGGCCAAGAAAGAGCCTGAGGCACTGGCGCATATTTTCAAGCCGATCCGCCAGGCCATTTCGGAAAATGGTTGCACACGCGCCATTCTGGTCGGGCATAACGCGCATTTTGATCTGGGATTTCTCAACGCGGCGGTGATGCGCGCCGGTGTCAAAAGAAACCCGTTTCACCCGTTTTCCTGTTTTGACACCGTCACCCTGGCCGGCGCGCTGCTCGGACAAACCGTCCTGGCCCGTGCGGTGGAAGCGGCTGGCCTGACATTTGATGCCCGCGAAGCGCACTCGGCAATTTATGACGCCGAGATGACGGCGGATCTGTTCTGTACCTTAATCAATCGCGCTAGGGATCTGGTCCCCGCCGCTGCTACAGGCAAGGGCTGAACTGGTCGATCTGACGCAGGGGCAAGGTCGCTCTCCCCCGGTCTCCGCTGAGGCGGCGCTGCCCTGTCTCCGATAAGGCTGATTTGTGCAGCCCACGAGCGTAAAATAATCTCATGAGCACTCCTCCCAATCGACCGGCACCTGTCGTCGCCGGCGTCAAGTTACGCGGTGCCGAGAAAATGGCACGCATCCCGGTAAAGTTTGAAGCGACCACTGTCATGCCGCGCAAACCCAAGTGGATTCGAAGCCGCCTGGGCAATCCGGCAGAAGTGGAACGCATCAAAAACACCCTGCGCGAGCAGGAGTTACACACCGTGTGTGAAGAGGCAAGCTGCCCGAATTTGTCCGAGTGCTTCAGCAAGGGCACGGCCACTTTCATGATCATGGGCGACATCTGCACCCGCCGCTGCCCTTTCTGCGATGTGGCGCATGGCCGACCCAATCCGCTGGATGAAAACGAGCCCGAAAAACTGGCCCGAACCATCGCCGCAATGAAGCTCAAATACGTGGTGATTACCAGTGTCGATCGCGATGATCTCAAAGATGGCGGAGCGGCACATTTTGCGGCCTGCATCCGGGAAGCGCGCCTGGCCAGTCCGACTTTGAGAATTGAAGTACTGGTGCCCGACTTCCGTGGCCGCATGGATCCGGCCCTGAGCATTTTCAAAGACACGCCGCCGGATGTGTTCAACCACAATCTGGAAACCGTGCCACGTCTGTACAAGCGCGCGCGACCCGGCTCGGATTACCAATGGAGTCTGGATTTGCTAGCGCGCTTCAAGACCCTGCATGCGGACGTGCCAACCAAGTCCGGGCTGATGCTGGGCCTTGGCGAAGAGATTGATGAAATCGAGCAGGTCATGCGCGATCTCCGCCGCCACAACGTGGATATGCTCACGCTGGGTCAGTATCTGCAACCTTCCAAGAATCATTTGCCGGTGGAAGCCTTTATTCACCCCGACGAATTCGACCGCCTCCGCATCGTCGGCGAGAAGATGGGATTTGCGCATGTGGCCAGTGGCCCGATGGTGCGTTCCAGCTATCACGCAGATGAGCAGGCGCGTGAATTGATCAGCGCTTAACAGTCAATCTGGGCTTGCCGACGGCGCCTATTCCAACCAGGGCGCCGGATCAGGCGATCGCTGAGGCCGGTGGCGCACCGGGAAGGACGGGAAAACCCGTCCAGCACGCGACGCGACCTGCAGATTCGACCCCTAATATTCCAGCGCTAACGCGATATCAGACCGAAAAGGACGAGCCACAGCCACAGGTGGTGCTGGCGTTGGGATTGCGAATAACAAACTGCGCGCCTTCAACATTGTCTTTGTAGTCGATCTCAGCGCCGATCAGGTATTGCATGCTCATCGGGTCTACAACCAGTTTCACACCCTGGTTCAGCACCGAGACGTCATCTTCTTCCGCGGCCTCATCAAACTTGAAACCGTACTGAAAGCCGGAACAACCGCCGCCGGTGATGAAGACGCGAAGGACCTGATCAGAATTCTCTTCCTCATCCAGCAGCTCGCGCACCTTGCGGGCAGCAGCATCACTGAATAACAGCTCCGCAATGGTTTCTGCCGGTGCCGCGTCGGTGTTATTGGTCTGTGTTGCTGCTTCCATGATGTTCAATCCTTGAGTCCTAAATTGCTTTTTGTTGCTAAAACGCACTAATCGCCGGAGTTCACCAATTTTACGCGGGGAACTCCCTGAGCATCTTTCGGCATCGGTACTTTCGTCATTGCGGCCGTGTTGACGTTTGACGATGGCGTGTGATCCCCCAAGGGGTCATGCACCATCTGCCCATTGACCTCGGCACCGGGCTGAATCTCCAGCTTGTTGTAATAGACATTGCCACTGACCCGAGCGTTCCCTGCGAGCAGCATGTGCTCAGTCGAGTAGACGTTGCCCGTCACCGTACCATTGACAGTAATGATGGGGACGCTGATATCCCCTTCAACCATCCCCTGCTCACTGATCGACAAATTGGCGATTTCGCTTTCCGTAGCCGCCACCTTGCCGCGAATGCGGCCGTCAACGT
Source organism: Panacagrimonas sp. (assembly GCA_041635265.1). Taxonomy (GTDB): domain Bacteria; phylum Pseudomonadota; class Gammaproteobacteria; order Nevskiales; family Nevskiaceae; genus Panacagrimonas. Next base: position 1,535 of record JBFJJV010000172.1, on the reverse strand, counting down.
GGAGACCGCCGGAGAAAAGCACATCGCCATTGATCTCGGTGCTGCTGCCCACCAGCGTATCGACCGTCCCGCTCGCGCGTCTTTTTACCGATTTTTTGGTTTTCCCGAACATCACTCTTCCTTAGCCATCAACATTATTTTCCGGCTGCCGCGACCAATTTGGACCAGGTATAGGACTCGCTTACCTCTGTGACGGGCTTGCGGTCCCCGCCGCCATCGACCAACAGCGTAACCTCGACACGTTGCGGGCGGAATCCATCCGGCAAACTGATCGAGCCACTTAGGGTCGCAAATGTCTTGAATGAAAACATGGGCCCCCCATCCGTGGGCACGATGACCGGGTCCATTGTGAATGATTTCAGCTTCTTAGCTTGAATCCCTTCGAGCGTAATTCGATATTGCCCGCTGACATGTTGATTGCGACGCACCGGCTGCAGCAGCGTCAAATCATAGTCCCAGCGCTGTTTGGCATCGCCCTTGCGCAGCTCTAGCCTGACGATTCGGACGCCGGCTCGGGACTGCTTGGGGGTCGCAACGCTCCGATAAAAGGCCAGTTGCTCGCGAAGCTGGGCCGACTCCGCCTGCAAGGCCGAGACAGATTCGCGCAGCTCTGTGCAAGCCAAGGTGTCTAAATCGCAGCTCTGCGCCTGAAAGATCGTGCTGCCGCGGACATCATCCGCCATTGCTTCTGCAGAGCGCAGGCGCCGCGCCAGCGCTTCATTTTTCGCCCGCATTTCGAGCCGGGCCTTGTCTGCATCCGGCACCTCGATAAACGGTATTGAGACACGGTTGATGGCGGAAAGCGCGAGCAGCCAGCCGCTGATGGCTGCAATGAGCAAAACGCCCATCAAGGCATAGATCGGCCAGCGCCTCTGTTCGCCCAGAACAACGCGATGCTTCATGTCTCGCTGGAACTCAGAGGCTGATCAGGGCGCAAAGCCTGGTGTTTCTATACCCATGGTCTCGGGATGATTGAACATCAGGTTGAAACACTGGATGGCCTGGCCCGACGCGCCCTTGACCAGATTATCGATCACGGACAGAACGATCAGCGTCTTTCGATCCGGCGCCCGATGCAATGCAATGCGGCAGACATTGGCTCCGCGCACACTGCGCGTCTCCGGCAACGATCCCGCAGGCATGACATCCACATAAGGCTCCACCTTGTAGCGCATCTCGAACAGGCTCTGAAAATCCGCCTCAGGATCTTTCGGGCGCACATACAGGGTCGCGAAAATGCCGCGACTCATCGGTACCAGATGCGGCACAAATGTGAGATCCACTCGCTTCTCTGCATACACCGCCAATTGCTGCTCGATTTCCGGCGTGTGGCGGTGTCCGGACACGCCATAGGCCTTGAAACTACCCTCGGTCTCACAGTAGAGCGAGCCCAGCTTGACCTCGCGCCCTGCCCCGCTGATACCGGATTTACAGTCGGCGATGATGCTGCTGGTTTCGATGGCGTCCATCTCGAGTAGGGGCATCAGGCCCAGCTGAACGGCAGTGGGGTAACAGCCGGGACAGGCCACCAGACG
>JBFJJV010000171.1:0-5851 GCA_041635265.1 Panacagrimonas sp. | reverse complement strand
CCGCCGCCGGCCATGGCCGCTGCGGCCCGTGCAGCCCTGCAGATCGTGCGGGATGAGCCCGAGCGGCGTGCCGCCCTGCAGCAGAATATTCGGCAATTGATTCGGGGCGCGGCTGAGCTTGAAATCCCTCTGGGCCTGCCAGATCTGGTGGGTCAAAAAATGATCGCGCCCATCATTCCTATCGTCATCGGCGAGTCCGCGCGAACCATGTCGGTGTCCAAAGCGCTGCTCGAGCGCGGCGTCTGGGTTGCGGGCGTTCGACCACCGACGGTGCCACAGGGCACATCAAGACTGCGCATCACGCTATCAGCAGCGCATGCCTCTGATCAGATCGAGATCTTACTGTCTGCGCTGGATGCCGCCGGGCTTGGTTCCGGCAGGGAACTCGCTGCCTGAGAGTGACGCAATTGACTTCAAAAACCATCTTCATCACCGGCACGGACACCGGTGTGGGGAAAACGCGGGTCTCCTGCGGGCTGCTCAGAGCGGCAAGAGAAGCCGGTATTCGGGCCTGTGGCTTCAAGCCCGTCGCCTCGGGATGCAGGCATACGCCACAGGGACTGCGGAATCCGGATGCGCTGGAAATGCAGCGCTGCGCAAATACCAGCGAGTCCTATGCCTTGATCAACCCCTACGCATATGCGCCGGCGATTGCGCCGCATATCGCGGCTCAAGAGATGGGCCAGCACATTGATCCGGCACGGATCAGCCGTGCCCATGATGAACTGGCGCGCCGCCACGCCCTGATCATCGCCGAAGGGGCAGGGGGCTGGATGGTGCCACTCAACAATAAAACGACGTTTGCAGACTATGTGGGTGAGCGGTCGTGGCCGGTGGTACTGGTGGTCGGAATGCGCCTGGGTAGCATCAACCATGCACTGCTCAGCGCTGAGGCCATTAGCCGTGGCAACCGCCTGCTGGGCTGGATCGCCTGTGAATTAAGTCCACGGCAGGACCGTCTGGATCAGAACGTGGCTGAACTGGCCGCGCGCATACCCGCGCCGCTGTTGGGGCGGGTCGGGCCAAGACGGAAGAATCTGAGCGCCGAATTTGCGGAGTTACAGCGCGTTAGCGGCATGAACGCGGCGATCTAATATTTTTTGCGCGAAGTTCTTTGCGCGAACTTCCACCCATCCATTACAATTCAGGACTGCAAACGGTGCCGCCAAGATCGTGAGTCAAGCGCAAGACCCGTCGGATGAAGTCAGGTTCGTACTTGCGCCGAATGGCTCGCTCAGCGTCCGCGGTGCTTGGATTTTCCTGCTTTTGACAATGATCGGTACGGGTGCAGTTGCTGGATATTGCACTTGGCTCGGATTCTGGCCGGTGTTGCCGTTTGCAGGGTTGGAGTTGGGTGCGTTGGGCTGGGCTTTGAGGTATTCAATGCAGCGAAGTCTGCATAGGCAAGTCGTCAGCCTTGGGGAAGAGACTGTCCGGATCGAGTTTGGTATGGCTGGTCAGGGCGCGATCTATAGCGTGGAAATGCCGCGCTACTGGACACGCGTATTGCTGGAAAATGAAGGTGATGGGCCGCGACGACAGTACCGTCTGTGGCTGGCAAATTCAGGAAATCGAGTACGCATCGGTCAATTTTTGACAGATGAAGAGCGAAAGGCGCTCGCAGCGCGGCTACAATGTGCGCTGCGCTTGTCGCCTACGCTAAATGTGACGGCTATGGCGACTGAAAAGACTCTGGGAGATGCATAGATGGTGATGAAGAAACTCGGCGCGCGTCTTGGTGCGATTGCGGCGACCTGGCTGGCGGGGATAGGCGTGGCGATGGCCTATACCGGCGAGCGATACAACATGCCGGTCGGCGTCAGCGAGATCAGCCGGGAAGTTCACGGTCTGCACATGCTGATTTTCTGGGTCTGCGTTGCCATTGCCTGCGTTGTATTTGGGGTCATGTTCTATTCGGTTTTTGCGCATCGCAAGTCGGTGCATCCCAAACCCGCTGATTTTCATGAATCCACATTAGTGGAAATCATCTGGACAACCATCCCCTTTGTCATTCTGATCAGCATGGCGATTCCTGCGGCTGGGACCCTGATCAAGATGGAAGATACCCGCAATGCCGAGCTGACCGTGAAAGTCACCGGCTACCAGTGGAAATGGCATTACGACTACGTAGGCGAAGATGTCGGTTTCTTCTCTTCCCTGGATGATGCCTCCAACCGTGCGCGTCAGCTCGGATCAGGCATCGACCCGAATACCGTTCCGAATTATCTGGTGAATGTGGACCGTCCGCTGATCATTCCAGTGGACACCAAGGTTCGCTTTCTGATCACCGCAAATGACGTGATTCATGCCTGGTGGGTCCCGGCCTTTGCAGTCAAGAAAGACGCAATTCCGGGTTACGTCAACGAAATTTGGACCAAGGTTGATGAAATTGGCACCTATCGCGGTGTCTGCGCCGAGCTTTGTGGCCGAGATCACGGCTTTATGCCGATCGTCGTCGAAGTCGTCTCCAAGGAGGCTTACGCTGCTTGGCTGGCCAAGCGCAAAGCGGGTGAAGATGTGGTTTCCGCTGCGGCTTCGGTCGCCACAGACGCGACGGTTGATGCGCCCGCACCCGCGCCTGCTGAAGCCGCGGTTCCTGAAGTGAAGCCGGAAGTCGCGGAAACGATAGTCGCCGCGGTCGAAGAAGTCGACCCGGGCCAAGCCGCCGCCGCTAAGCCCGCCGCCGCTGATGCGGACAAAGCCGTGCTGATGGCCGCGGGTGAGAAGGTCTACAAGAACAACTGTGCAGCCTGTCATCAGGGCACTGGCGCAGGTCTGCCTCCAGCCTTTCCGTCATTGGTGGGCAGCGCCGTGATCAATGGGCCTGCTGAAGAGCAAATCAAACAAATACTGACCGGCAAAGGTTTGATGCCGCCGTTTCCGCAGCTGTCTGATTCGGATATTGCGGCAGCGATCAGCTATACCCGCAATTCATGGGGCAACGACAGCGGTCTGGTGCAGGCGGCAGATGTCGCCGCACAGCGCTGAGCACTGGTCTGCAAAGAAATAGCAACACGATAGAAATAGAGCTGAATTAAGGAACGCAACGATATGGCAACGCACGCTCACGACGACGCTCATGGTCATGAAGGTCACCATCATGGTCCCCCTGCGGGAATGATGCGATGGATCAAGACTACGAATCACAAGGATCTGGGCACGCTGTACCTGATGTTCGCGTTCACGATGTTTTTCATAGGCGGCCTGATGTCGCTGGTGATTCGTGCAGAACTGTGGTCCCCCGGTCTGCAGTTCGTCGACCCTGAGTTCTTCAACCAGATGACCACGTTACACGCGCTGGTGATGATCTTCGGCGGCGTCATGCCGGCGTTCACGGGTCTGGCTAACTGGATGGTGCCGATGATGGTTGGCGCACCGGATATGGCGCTGCCACGCGTAAACAACTGGGGCTTCTGGATTCTGCCGTTTGCCTTCACCATGCTCTTGTCCACGCTGTTCATGCCCGGCGGCGGCCCAGCCGGTGGCTGGACCATGTATCCACCGCTGGTATTACAGACCGGCGCAGGCTTCCCCTTTCTGATCTTCTCGATTCACTTGATGGGTATTTCGTCGATTACCGGCGCCATCAACGTGGTCGTAACGGTGCTCAATATGCGCGCGCCGGGCATGAGCTTGCTCAAGATGCCGCTTTTCTGCTGGACCTGGCTGATCACAGCCTACCTGTTGATCGCGACCATGCCGGTGTTGGCAGGAGCGGTCACCATGTTGCTGACCGATAAGTACTTCGCTACCAGCTTCTTTACCGCGGCGGGCGGTGGCGACCCGGTGATGTTCCAGCATATTTTCTGGTTCTTCGGGCACCCCGAGGTATACATCCTGATTTTGCCGGCCTTCGGCGTGGTCTCTACCATCATCCCGACGTTCGCACGCAAGACGCTCTTCGGCTATGACTCCATGGTCTATGCCACGGCATCCATCGCCTTCCTCAGCTTCATCGTCTGGGCGCACCACATGTTTACCGTGGGTATGCCCTTGGCAGGCGAGTTGTTCTTCATGTTCAGCACCATGCTCATCGCGGTGCCAACCGGTGTGAAGGTGTTCAACTGGATTGCGACCATGTGGCGCGGCTCGATGACGTTTGAGACGCCGATGTTGTTTGCGATTGCATTCGTGTTCCTGTTCAGCATCGGCGGCTTCTCCGGCCTGATGCTGGCGATTGCACCGGCTGATTTCCAGTATCACGACACCTACTTTGTGGTCGCGCATTTCCACTATGTGCTGGTGCCGGGTGCCGTGTTCTCCATCGTTGCTGCCGTGTACTACTGGATTCCGAAGTGGACCGGCATCATGTACAACGAGTTCTGGGGCAAGGTGCATTTCTGGCTTTCCGCGATCTTCATCAACGTCACTTTCTTCCCGCAGCATTTCTCGGGTCTGGCAGGTATGCAGCGGCGCGTGCCTGATTACGCCGTGCAGTTCACCGACTTCAACATGCTGTCGTCGATCGGCGCCTTTGTGTTCTTCATTGCGCAGTTCATCTTCATCTTCAACATGATTGCCTGTATGGCACGCAAGGGTAAGAAGGCAACGGATCGTGTCTGGGAAGGCGCACATGGTCTGGAATGGACCGTGCCCTCGCCGGCGCCGTATCACACCTTTGATGATCCGCCGTCCATATCTGATGAAGAAGTCACAGCAGTGCATGGCCCTGAAGGGCATGCGGTTGTTCCCAAATAAACGGGACTGAGCTATGAGCACCCAGATCACTGACGCAGCGGCACGCAAACGCAAGAACGTGATTCTTGCTGTGGTGCACGCCCTGTTGGCGGTGGCCGTTCTGGGTGCCTTTGTCTGGGCCCAGATCAGCTAATGCAGGGTCAGGGCAGCAGGAGCAATCGCCATGGCCTGAGATTGGTCGTGGTCGTCATTGCCATGTTTGGTTTCGGGTTTGCACTGGGACCGCTTTATACCGCGATCTGCAAATTCACCGGGATCAATGGCAAGACTTCCGGTGAGGCTATTGCCGCCGCCGCGGCGCCGGTCGAGATCGATCAGTCGAGATCTGTGAAAGTGTTGTTTGTGACCACCGTCAATGGTGGGCGCCCCTGGGAATTCCGCTCAGAGCAAGCCTCGGTCACGGTGCACCCGGGTGAACTCAAGACGGTCAATTTTTTCGCAAAGAACACCGAGGATCGTGATCTTGTCGCGCAGGCTGTTCCCAATGTGGCACCGTGGGATGCGGCCAGACATCTGAAGAAGACTGAGTGTTTCTGCTTCAATAATCAGCCGTTCAAGGCTGGCGAAGAAAAGCACATGCCGGTTCGATTCATGCTCGACCCGGCGCTGCCCGCTGACGTTGATACGGTGACATTGTCGTACACATTTTTTGAAGTACCCGATGCGGTGGCAGAGAAGAATGCCGCTGCGGACAAGACCAAAAGTTAGTTGGAAAGTTAGAGCAAGACATCAATAGGGAAATGCATCATGGCTAATTCTGCTGCCGCACAAGGCACTCCACCCAACCGCTACTTCGTTCCTGACCCCAGCGCCTGGCCGTTTTTGCTGACCCTGGGTCTGGCCATGGTGATCCAGGCCGTCGGTAGTTTCCTTGAGGGTGGCTCAGCGATTCCCTGGCTGCTGTATCCGGGCATTGCCATCGCCGTCTATATTATTTTCCGCTGGCTGCGCGGTGTATCGCTGGAGAGCGAGGCAGGTCATTACAACAGTGCAGTCGACTCCACCTATCGCATGGCGATGGCCTGGTTCATATTCTCAGAAGTCATGTTCTTTGCAGCGTTTTTCGGCGCGCTGTTCTACGCGCGTGAACTGTCTATCCCCTGGCTGTCGGGCGAAGGCACCAAGATGGCCACGCATCTGACGCACTGGCCCT
>JBFJJV010000170.1:0-5857 GCA_041635265.1 Panacagrimonas sp. | reverse complement strand
CTGGGCGATGCGAACAGCGCGGAAATCTGTGCCAATGCGGGTTTTGACTGGCTGCTGATTGACGGTGAGCACGTGCCGCACACAGCGCACAGCGTGCTGGCCCAGTTGCGCGCCATCGCGGCATATCCGCGAACCCAGGCCGTTGCACGCGTGCCTTCCTGTGATCCCGTTCAGATCAAGCAGTACCTGGATCTGGGCGTGCAAACGCTACTCATTCCCATGATCGAAACTGCCGATCAGGCCGCCAGCATCGTGCGCGCCTGCCGCTATCCACCGGCGGGCACTCGTGGCGTCGGCGGGGCAAGGGCTGCACGCTGGGGCAATATTCCAAAATATCTGCACGAAGCAAACAAGCAGATCGCGGTGATTGTTCAGGTTGAAACCCGGGCAGGCCTGGAGCAACTGGACGCCATAGCGGCGACCGATGGCGTCGACGGCGTCTTCATCGGGCCTGCAGATCTGGCCGCCTCATTCGGGCATCTCGGCCAGCCCACGCATCCTGAAGTGAAGGCGGCAACCCTGAAAGCCTTCGAACGCATCCGCGCGGCCGGCAAGGCTCCCGGCGCTTTGACCCGGGACGATACTCTTGCACGAGAGTTTCTCGAGCACGGTGCGCTGATGCTGGGTGTGGGCCTGGATGCCCATTTATTGGCGGCACAGACGCGTTCGCTGGCAAACTCCTTTATCCCTGATCGCGCGAGCTGATCGGAAATTCACAGTGTCACAAATAACTATTTCTGGAGAAACAAGACTATGAAACTGGAAGATCTCAATCCCCGCCGCGATTACAGCTCATTCATGGATCTGGACGAGGGCTGGCTGTCGCGCCGGATCTTCCACGATCAGGATATTTACGAAGCGGAGATGCGCAATATCTTTGCGCGCTGCTGGCTGTTCGTGGCCCATGAAACGCAACTGCCCAAACCCGGTGATTTCCTCACCACCTATATGGGCGAGGACGCGGTCATCGTCTGCCGGCAGAAGGATATGTCGATCAAGGTCTTCATCAACTCCTGCCCGCACCGGGGCAATCGCGTCTGCTTTGCCGACGCCGGTAATGCGCGGCGCTTCGTCTGCAATTATCACGGCTGGGGCTTCGATACGGCCGGCAGACTCCAGGGCATGCACGAAGAGTATTGCTACGATCCTGGCGATATCGACAAGAGCAAATGGGGCCTGCGCCAAGTGGCCAAAGTGGGTAGCTACAAGGGACTCATCTTCGCCACCTTCGACCCGGGCGCACCGAGCCTGGAAGATTATCTGGGCGACTATCGCTGGTATCTGGACTGCATCGTCGACAATGACGAGGGTGGAACCGAGCTGATCGGCGGCTGCATCAAGTCCATCATTCCAGCCAACTGGAAATTCGGCGTCGAGAATTTTATTGGTGACGCTTACCACGCCGGCTGGACGCACGACTCCGGCACCCGCGCGATGAACGACGGCAATCCTTTCCCGCCAGTCGACATGGAGAACTCCTTCCACGCCAGCGCCAACGGTCACGGTCACGAATTCGGGCTCGAAGGCGTCGGCAATATCTTTTTGCTCGGCCGCCCCAAGGTCATGGACTATTACTGCTCGGTCCTGCGCCCGCGCATGGCCAAGCGTCTGGGTGAACAGCGCTCCATGATCTTTGGTTCAGTGGCATCCGCCTCCATTTTCCCCAATGTGTCCTACCTGCCCGGCATCTCCACCTTCCGCACCTGGCTGCCCAAGGGGCCGATGCATCTGGAGCTGCGCACCTGGGTCATCGTCAACCGTGACATGCCCGATGAAATCAAGGACGAAATCGCCACCGGTGTGATGCAGACTTTTGGTCCTGGCGGCGCATTCGAAATGGATGATGGCGAGAACTGGGAGAACTGCACTGTGAACAACCGGGGGGTGGTCACGCGCGAGGAGCGACTGCACTATCGCTGCGGCATCGGTCGCAAGCTGGATCATCCCGAATATCCCGGCACTATTTATCGCGGACAGTACAACGACGCCAATCAACGCGGCTTCTACCGGCGTTGGCAGGATCTCATGAACGCCGGCAGCTGGGCCGATGTGCCAGACCGAGGAGGAAACCGGCTCAAGGGACGAGAGACCCGAGACCTGCACAAAGGCCTGCTGAGCCTGTGATCCCAACCGCTATTTGAGGAAGAACAAATGAATGCCGTAATTCAAGAAACCGAGAAGCTGCCCGTCGCCTCCAGCGATCTGGTGTGCGAGATTCAACAGCTGCTTTATCGTGAAGCACGCCTGATGGACGCCGAGCGCTACGATGAATGGGTGGAAATGCTGGCCGATGACATCCACTACCACATGCCGGGGATTGAAACGCGCTATCGCCGCGACAAGACCGATCAGGTCACCGATCTCAAGCGCATGGCGTATTACAACGATGGTCTCGAAGACCTGAAGAAGCGCCTGCGCCGTCTGGAAACCGGCACAGCGTGGTCGGAAGATCCGGCCACACGCTACGTCCACATGATCGGCAATATCGAAGTGGAACACACAGCCAAAGCAGACGAATACCGGGTGTACTCGACGTTTATCGCCTATCGCAATCGCAACGAGCGTGATGAAGACTGCTTGTACGGGAATCGTGAAGATCTCTGGCGACGCAGCCCGACAAAAGGCCTGCAACTGGTCAAGCGTCGGATCATTCTCAAGCAGAATGTGCTGCTGAGCAAAAACCTGAACATCTATCTCTGAGCCGGGTGAAGCGATGAACAATTCTGAAATCGAACAGCGTAACGCCGACACCACGCGCGAATTTCTGTCTGCATGGCACGAGCTGTCCACCGCCAAACTGCTGCCCTACTTCGCGGCCGACGCGGCCTACCAGAACATGCCCTGGCCGGTGCTTGAGGGCACGGCGGCAATCGGCGGCTTCATGGATGCCTTTTTCCCGATGGCGGAGAAGCTGGAATTCAACACCAGCTTGCTGACCGCCAAAGGAAATCTCGTTTATACCGAACGCCTTGACCATTTCTGGCTCAAGGATGGACCAAAAATCACGCTGGCAATCTTGGGTGTGTTTGAGTTTGACGCCGCGGGCAAGATCAAGGCCTGGCGCGATTACTTTGACCTGAAAAGCTGGCTGGATCAGGGCGGCCCCGAGCTCTAGTACCGCGCCAGCCCAGAACCAGTAGGACATTTTGGGGATTTTCGTCCCACTGCTGGGGGTCATCGGCGCGGGCTTGTTATGGCAGCGATTCTCCCCCGGCGGTGTCAGCGCGGCGGATCTGCGCCGCCACCTCAATGCGCTGATGCTCTACCTGCTGGTGCCTGCACTGGTCTTTCATGTCATGGTGCAGGCGCCGCTGGACCGCCAGCTTCTGGCGGTGGTCAGCGGTGGCTGGATCACCATCGGCTTCAGCGGCGTGCTGGCCTGGGGTCTGCATCTGTTGCTGGCCCGCTACTCAAGCCTGTCGCGTGCCACCCGTGGCGCACTGATACTCGCTGCAATTTTTGGTAATGGGCTTGGCGCCGCCCTGCCCCTGGTGCACCAGCTCTACGCCGGGCGCCAGGATGAGGTGGCCCTTGGCTTTGATCTGTTGGCCACGATCCCCGTGTCATGGACACTGGGGGTCTATATTGCGATCCGCTTCGGACGTGAAGGCGCGTCTGCGACCAGCCCGTTCCGGCAGATCCTGAGCCTGCCCCCGATCTGGGCGGTCACGCTGGCACTGACGCTCAACGCCTTGGACCTGCAGCCTTCTCCCGTGATCATGGAAACGCTGGAGGGTCTCTCGCAGGCAGCGCTGCCGCTGATGTTGTTGACGCTGGGTCTGGCGCTGGATTTCCGACCACATGCAGCCTGGCGCTGGATGGTGATTCCAATACTCATTCGCCTGCTGGGCGGACTGCTCATCGGGCTTTTCTTCGGTCTCCTAGTCGGCCTTCCGCCGGAGGAACATCGTGCATTCATCTGGGTCTGCGCAGCACCGCCGATCATGATGGGCATCCTCTTCTGTGACCGTTTTGGTCTGGATACCTCAGCTTTTGCGCTGACCATGAGCGGCGGCGTGCTGGTCTATTTGCTGGTGCTGCCCTTGCTGATTTCCATGCTGCCGCTTTGAACTGGCGCTGTGCGAACCGGAGCCAGTGTGGCCCACAGGCAGCCAGCGATGACCATGGCACCACCGAGTCCCTGATAAAGCTCGAAGGACTCGTGCAAGAGATAGACCGACGAGGCGAGCGCATACAAGGGCATCATATTCATTGCCGCCGCGGCATGCGCAGGTCCAGCCAGATTGACCGCACGGTTCCAGGCCAGCATGGCGACAACAGATGCAAATACCGCCACGTAGACCAGCCCACTAGCCAGGCCGACAGTCCATTCCACGCTTTCGCGGGAATGTTCGAGCAAAGCCCAGGGAATCGAAAGCGGCAATGCCAGGCCCGTGGCCAGAGCGGTGGTGCTGATCACGGAATTCTGCTGCATCACCTTGCGCCCGGCCAAGGCATAGACCGCCCACAGCAGCACAGCAATGAGAATCAGCAAGTCCCCGCCTACAAAGCGCACGGCGAGCAATCGGGCCCAATCGCCACCAGAGAGAATGACGGCGACGCCAATCATCGACAGCAGAATGCCAGCATAGGCCGATACCGGCAGGCGCGAACCGTGAACTGCCCAGGCCATCAGCGCCGTCACCAGCGGGGCACAGGCATTAATCAGTGCCGCGTTGAACGCGCCGGTGGTGTGCAGGCCCTGATACAACAGCCCTTGATAGCCGACGATTCCAGTGCCTGCCATCAGCAAGAGCAAGCCCCATGGTCTCGGCGCGCCGGTGCCGGGGTCCGACTTTTTCTTGTTGCGGACAACAAAGCGCGCCAGAGCCGTGAGCAGAATGGCGGCGATCAGCGTGCGCAGACAAACCAGCATCCCTGGTCCGATCGCGTCGCGCAAGAGTCGGCCGACGGCCAGATTGCCTGCCCAGCACAGGCAGGACAGATTGACCCATAAAAAAGCGCGTGCTTGTGATGACAGATTCATCTATATCCTTGGTTAGTGCGACTGACAGTCATAAACCTCTCCATACCCATTCCGAATTTCGCAGACCATGTCCGAACAGTTACTGCTGAGCCTGGGTCAGGGCCTGGCTCCGATTGCCCTGCTCATCGTGCTCGGCTACATCTGGCGGCGCACCTCCCCCGGCGGCCTGGACGCGCTGCAGGCGCGCCGCGCCATCAATATGCTGGTGATGTATGCGTTTTATCCAGGACTCGCTTACCACGTTGTGAGCCATGTTCGTTTCGGACCCGACTTCTATTGGGTGCCCATGTACACCTGGATCGGACTGCTGGCCTCGGCAGGGATGGCCTGGCTGGTGTTCGCGCGCAGCGGACTGTTTCCGGGATTGAGCCGACGCCAGCTCGGGGCGCTGATCCTCGCCTGCGCCTTCGGCAATATCTTGTCTATCGGCCTGACGATTCTTCAGCCCCTGTACGGCAGCGGTGCGGCTCGCTTCGCGATATACGCCGATATCCTGGGCATTTCGGTGCTGTTCTGGAGTCTGGGCGCGGGGCTTGCGAGTGCCTGGGGAGACAAGGGAGACGGCCATTTCCACCCGATGGTTTTCTTTCGAACTTTCGTTCGCCTGCCGCCGGTCTGGGCTTTCTGTGCGGGGTTTGCCGTCAACCTGCTGGAGCTGCCCAATCCGGTCGCCATCGACCGTACCGCTGAACTGCTGGGCCAGGCCACGATTCCGGCCATGCTGCTGACCATCGGCATGTCGCTGTCTCCGGCCGCCCTGCGACGACGGCCGAGCCTGCTCGCCACCGCTGCCGCGCTGAAATTGCTGCTCCTGCCTGCGCTGGTAGCGGCTTTGTGCCTGCCCTTTCTGGGTCACAACGAGATGACGGT
>JBFJJV010000169.1:0-5896 GCA_041635265.1 Panacagrimonas sp. | reverse complement strand
TAGCGCTCAGGCCGATGAGGACAAATTCACACATCTCGCGAGCGACCGCCTGGGCGTCCACCGGTCGAGCTTCGAGAATCCAGTGCGGGACATGGGCCAGAATGCCCATGATCAGGCCGACGATGGCATCTGGGTCTAAAGCGCGGAATTCTCCCTCTTTCTGCCCCTGAATGATGAGCTGCCGGATGGTGCCGGCGTGGCGTTTGGGAGTGGAGCGCGCCCATTCGCCCAGTGCGCCCTGCATACGGACCATGTCCCGAGCCAGCAAGGCGGCTTCCAGTGGGTGGGTGGTGGAGACGTTCAGATGGGCCTGCAGAAAATGATTGAGGCGATCGCGGGCACTGATGCCCGGGCCGTCCCGCCCATCGAAATCACTCAGCGTTCGTACGCGGCGGAACAGGCGCTCGTAAATCTCTTCCTTGGAGTCAAAGTAGTGATAGAGACTGCCCTTGACGATGCCGGCAGCCTGCGCGATATCGCCCAATTTTGCGCCTGAAAACCCCTTGGCCCAGATGACTTCGGCCGCTATGCGCAGAATTTCTTCATCGCGCGAGAGATCCCGTGCGACAGCCTTGCCCAGGCGCGGTCGGCCACGGCGCCGCGGGGCCGCGGGCGTCTCGGTGGTCGTGCTGCTTTCCTTGTTCGGCTCATCTGGAGTGGGCGCCCCATTGTTTGAAGTCGTGGTCATGTGTCGGTCCTTGCCCTCGGGGCGTATCAATTGCGGAAACTGCAACAAAGAATTCTGGAGTCAGAAGTGCCAGTTTTGAGAAAGTCGGGCTGCCAAGCGACCGCGATTGAGGGCTTCATTCGGTCGGGTGGGCCACTGCTAATAACGAACGATGGGTCAATATTGATAATATGCGGCTTTGAGTTACATAGTTCAAGACACAGCTCAGCAATTTAGATCTCCGGACACGCGCGAAGGGAAACAAAGGTTCTAAAAACATGGCGGGGGTGTTTCATGGCTCAATCCGCTTTGGAGTGGGAATTTTTTGTGTTTTCAGGGGCTAGGCGTCCGGGTGCGAAGCTGAAAGTCGTAGATGATCGACTCGTCAGGCGTTATTCCGATTTGAGGCGCTCAAATTTTGGCGACAAAGTAATTATTAGACATGGACTTTTCTGAACGCGAATTCCGCGACGCAATGGGTCAATTTTGCACAGGGGTGACCGTCATCACCGGAATGTGTGATGACGGACCAGCGGGTTTTGCTGTTCAGTCCTTTGTGTCGGTGTCCCTGAATCCGCCCCTGGTCGCCTTTTGTCCGGCCTTGACCGGGGTCAGCTGGCCCCGGATCAGGCCGCTCGAATATTTCGGCATCAATATCCTCGGGTCACACCAGGGCCCGGTCTGTGAAGGCTTTGCGGCTCCCAATCTGGATCGCTTTGACCAGGTGGCATGGTCGACCTCCGCTAACGGCACCCCGATTCTCCATGACACGCTGGGCTTTATTGAATGTCAGCAGGAGGCGGAGCACGCGGCAGGCGATCACACTTTGGTGCTGGCGCGGGTCACCGATTTTCGGCTTCACCGGGAGTCCCGCGATCCGCTGCTGTTCTTTGGCGGCAGCTACGGCTCGTTCAAGAAGGATTCGAATGACTGAGCAGGAATAGACGATGAAAGTGATCGCCATCTGAGTCATCGCCATTCTGCTTGCTAGAGTCGGCGGCTAACTCACTAAGGCGCCGAATGGAATTCAAGGGGCCATGGTGCCCGCGCCGCCACCTCATACAGGAGTAATCGAGAATTGACTGAGAACCACAGGAGTTTCCTGACTTATAGCGCCGTCGGTGCCGTAGCGACACTGACCTTCAATCGGCCGCAGACGCGTAATGCCATCGGCGAGTATCAGGACTGTGTCGATATCCAGGCAGCGCTGCAGCGTGCCGTCGATGATTCAAGCATCAGCTGCATCATCCTGACCGGAACCGGCAGCGCGTTTTCTGCGGGTGGCAATCTCAAGGGAATGAAGGCACGCACGGGCATCGGTCGGCAGGATGCGCCGGTAGATACACGGAGCAATTACAAGCGTGGCGTTCAGCAGGTGATCAAGGCCTTGTGGGAATGCGAGCTGCCGATGATCGCCGCCATCAATGGCCACGCCATCGGTTTGGGACTGGATCTGGCCTGCATCTGTGATCTGCGGATCGCGGCGGACACGGCCAAGTTTGCCTCGAGCTTTATCAAGATGGGCCTGATTCCCGGCGACGGCGGCGCCTGGATCCTGCCGCGCGCGGTGGGCCTGGCCAAAGCCTCCGAGATGATTCTGACCGGTAACACCTATTCTGCTGCGCAGATGCTCGAAGCCGGTTTGATCTCACAAATGGTGGCTGAATCCACGCTGCTTGAAACAGCCAATGTCTTGGCGGCGAGCATCGTGGCCAACCCCGCCAAGAGTTTGCGCATGGCCAAGCGTCTGCTGCGAGAGGGCCAGCAGCAAAGACTCAGTGACGTACTCGAACTGTCATCCGCCCTCCAGGCACTGGCCCATGAGACCGACGACCATGCCGAGGCCGTCGATGCGTTTCTGGAAAAGCGGACGCCCGCTTTCAAGGGTTCTTAGGCAGCCCGGTGCTTTATCAAAAGAGGCAGTGCAGATGAGCAAGAGCGAGACTATATTCAGCCTCTCGGGCAAGACCGCCCTGGTCACCGGCGCATCCGGCGGTTTGGGAAAACACTTCGCCAAGACCCTGGCGGCCAACGGCGCCCACGTCGTCCTGGCCGCGCGACGGGTCGACAAACTCAGTGAAGCCGTCAGCGAGATCCAGGCCGAGGGCGGAGCCGCCAGTGCCGTTGCCATGGATGTGAGGGATCGCAGCAGCGTCACTGCAGCCCTCAGGGAAATTGAGAGTGCGTCATCAGGACGGCTGCTGTTGGATATCGTGGTCAACAATGCTGGCGTCAGCGCCACCAAGCGACCGCTGGATTACACCGATGAGGACTGGGACTGGGTGGTCGGCACCAATCTCAAGGGGGCCTGGATCGTGGCCCAGGAATGTGCCCGCAGCATGGTGGCCGGCAAAAGGCCCGGCAGCATCATCAATATCACGTCCATTTTGGGCAGCCGAGTCACCCATCTGCTCGGCCCCTACGTCGCGGCCAAGGCCGGTCTCAAGAATCTGACCCAGGCCATGGCCCTGGAGTTTGCGCGATACAACGTCCGCTTCAACAGCATCGCCCCCGGCTACTACATCACCGAGATCAATCGGGACGTGCTGGAGGGCGAGGGCGGGGACAAGCTGCGACAGCGCATCCCGACCCGCCGATTCGGCGAATACGAAGATCTGGATGGCCCCCTGCTGCTGCTGGCCTCCGATGCCGGCTGTCACATGACCGGTTCCGAGATCGTGGTGGACGGCGGGCACCTGGTCAGCGCTTTGTAGTCTGGCCGTCCAGCTAAGCTCACGGTACAAGTCAGTCTCTCCGGCTCGCTGCCATTGAGCTGCATAGCCGCTACTCAAAAGTGCGCAGCCCGCCATCAGAAAACTGGGGGCAAACTCAGTCAATAAGCAGCCATTCAATCCTGCCCTTTGACGAGTGGGAGAGGGCCAAGGCTGTACCCTGCCGAGGCTTGGTGCAAACATCGGCGGGCGAACCGGCGCGGTGGGCCGGATTGGCATTTTGAAAACCTTGAACGCCCATTCAGATCAAGCGCAAAATTAGATCAAAAATTCGCCTCTTAAGTCGAATTATCAAAGACTTAGCCGTGCCTCTTGAAGTGATGATGATTGAACATTTATTTCGAATGTTTTGACAATTTTTGTCACAAAATGGCAATCACGTCACCTGGAGCTGAACGGGGCATCAGGTACTGCCGAAATCTAACTTATTGAATATATGAATTTATGTGGAAGCGCCTCGATTGTGGCATAACCGATGCGACTGGAGCCGAGCGAGACAATGTACAAACAAGATTCACATCACCACCGCAACAAAAACAGTTTTCGAAAACTCTCAAGGAGTACCAACATGAAGAAAGTACAACAGGGCTTCACCCTCATCGAACTGATGATCGTCGTCGCCATCATCGGCATTCTGGCCGCCATCGCGATTCCGGCGTATCAGGACTACATCATCCGCTCCAAAGTTTCTGAGTGTGTGAATATGGCCAATCCCGCAAAATTGGCTGTTGCTGAAACCGCTTCCTCCTTGAATGGTTTGGCCAGCGTAACTGCGGCAAACAGCGGCTTCGTTTCTTCCGCAACAACCTATTGCGCGTCGATTGCGATCACTGACACCACTGGCCTTATTACCGGGACAACTCAGGCCACCGGCGCCAGCGTCGATCCTGTTTTCCTTCTTACACCGACTGAGAACTCTGCCACCGGCCAGCTGACATGGGCCTGCACGATTTCTGCCGGCGCCTCTAAGTACTTCCCGGCCAACTGCCGCTAGTAGATCGACCTAAAAGCTGTAGATTGAAACGCCGCCTTCGGGCGGCGTTTCTTTTTGGGGAAATTAAAAAAGCAAGGGCATGTACAAGACTGGCTTGAGCCGCATCACATTCTGGTTTTTGGTGTCACTCACCGCTATTTCGCATTTCTGGGTGGCGCGCGGTCAGTTGCCCGCGTCCTTGGTCAAGGGCAGCGAGGGGAATTTTCTGGCCAAGGCTTTGGAAGATCATCCCGCCATCCTCCGGTCCATATTGCTGGAATGCTTGCCTCTGTCGCTACCGTACTTCTTGTTCTTCTGGCTCGTAGCCTGGCTGGCCCGACCCCGCGAACCAGCGCGTCGTTGGACTGAGAGCCCAACTTTTTTTGTGATTGCATCGTGGTTAGGCTTGAGTTGGCTCGTGCTGCGAGTTCACGCGCTCATGTTTCCGAACTCGCTCTGGGCCTGGCTGATGCTGTCAGTTACGACTCGCGATACCGTCTACGCGTTGGATGCGCTGGCAGCCCTATGGATTCTGTGGCGGGTCGCCAACCTGATGAAACAGGCGAGCGCACGAGAAAGCCGCCGTTTCGGGTTCAAGCACGCAGCTTCAGGTTTGGTTTTGGTTGCTTTGACATTTTTTTGCTCTCGGTACTTTGCTCCCAGCGCAGTAACTCCTGTGCCAGGGCAAGCCAGCAACCAGTATCCCAATGTCATTGTTATTGGAATTGATGCACTGAGACGAGATGTCTTGATGACGGCGTCGTCCAACGAATTGCCCAACATTGCTTCTGTGCGGGATCAATCCTTCGTTCAAACCAATGTGGTTACTCCATTGGCTCGCACATATGGTGCGTGGAGCAGCATTCTGACTGGCAAGCACCCAACAGAGAACGGCGTTCGGGAGAATCACGCGCCGCTCGCAGTTTCAAATTTGAGTGGGAGCTTCGCGGCGGTCATGCAGCGGGCTGGGTATCGCACAATTTATGCGACGGACGAAACGCGATTCAGCGCTATCGACAAGGGATTTGGCTTTGACCAAGTGGTCGGCCCGACGCCGGGTGTTGCAGATTTCCTGATTGGTCAGTTTGCGGACATACCGCTGGTCAATATGGTGATTCAATTGCCTTTCATGGAAAGGTTGGCGCCTACATTAACTGGGAATCGAGCTTTTGCTCATGCCTATCGGCCATCGCGCTTCGTCCAACGTGTCCGCCACGAAATTGGCCCAGTCACGCATCAGCCCACCTTGCTTGCGATGCATCTTTGCACTGCGCACCATCCTTTTATTACGGCGGCAGAAAAAAAATGGAAATCACTGGACGAAGCCTACTTCGTCGCCTTGCGAGCTGTAGACCAACAGCTGGGCGCTATGCTGAAGATGCTGCGCGGTGCGGGATACCTGAACGAGAAGTCCTTGCTGGTTCTATTATCTGACCATGGTGAAGGCTTGGCGCTGGATCAGGATGTGCCGCCGAAATTGCGCCAGCACGATACAACCCTAAACTCCCCTCCGCTTATGCGAGG
>JBFJJV010000168.1:0-5904 GCA_041635265.1 Panacagrimonas sp. | reverse complement strand
TTGAGGAACAGCCTGTGAATAAACAAGAATATGACGCGGTCGTCGTCGGCGCTGGATTTGCGGGCTTGTACCAGCTCTATCAGCTACGCAAACGGGGATTCCGCGTCAAACTGGTCGAGGCCGGATCTGAACTGGGTGGAATCTGGTACTGGAACTGCTATCCGGGGGCCCGGGTCGATACGCATGTCCCCATGTATGAGTACGGCATGGAGGAAATCTGGTCCGAATGGAACTGGAGCGAACGCTTTCCCGGGTGGGAGGAATTACGCCGCTATTTCGAGTTCGTCGATCGAAAATTAGACCTACGACGTGACATTCAGTTTGACACTCGGGTGACCGCGGCCAACTTTGATCAGGATGGCGAGCAATGGCAGATTGTCACCGATCAGGGTGATTCCATACGCGCAAAGTTTTTGGTGCTTTGCGTCGGCTTCGGTTCCAAGATTTTTGTACCCCAACTAAAGGGCTTGGAAAGTTTCAAAGGCCACTGCCACCACACCGCACGCTGGCCACAGCAAGGTCTGGACCTCAAAGGTAAGCGGGTCGCCGTCATCGGGACTGGCGCGAGTGGCGTCCAAGTCTCTCAGGTGGCAGGACGGGAAGCAGCCCAGTTGACGGTATACCAGCGCACGCCCTGCCTCGCCCTGCCCATGGGCCAGCAGACATTGACTCCGGAGATACTGTCAGAGGCAAAGAAAAAGTATCCGGAGCGATACGCCAATCGGCGCAACACTTTTGGCGGCTTCGATTTTGATTTGCTTGGGGGGTCCCCCCTGGATCTGAGCGAAGCAGAGCGCAACGCTAAATACGAGGAATTATGGGGCGAAGGTGGCTTCCATTTCTGGATCGGCACGTGGATGGAGGTACTGACAAACGAGGCAGCGAATCGGACTGCTTACGAATTTTGGCGCGACAAAACTCGTCAGCGGATCAAGGAACCGAAAATCTCGGATCTGCTTGCACCGATGGAGCCGCCGTACCCGTTTGGCACCAAGCGGCCATCGCTTGAGCAGGGCTACTTCGAGCTGTTCAACCAAGGTAATGTAAATTTGGTTGATCTCAAATCAGACCCCATTGAAGCGATCACCCCGAACGGCATTCGCACGGCTAGCGGGGAACTGGAATTCGACATCATCGTGCTCGCCACCGGCTTTGATGCGGTCAGTGGTGGCCTGACGGAGATTGATATCCGTGGCACCGCGGGGCAAACCCTCAAAGAAAAATGGCTGGAGGGCACGCAGACTTATCTAGGCCTGGCCAGTGCCGGATTCCCGAATTTGATTTATCTGTATGGACCCCAGAGCCCTTCGGGGTTCTGCAATGGTCCAAGCTGTGCAGAATTACAGGGAGACTGGGTCGTACGCTGCCTGAGCGAACTGCGCGACAAGGGTGTTACGCGCTTCGAGGCGACCGAATCAGCGGAGCGTGTTTGGGGCGGCATCGTGGAGACACTCGCCAGCATGACGCTTTTCCCACTCGCCGACTCCTGGTACATGGGGGCAAATGTTCCAGGCAAACCGCGCGAGATGCTCAATTATCCTGGTGGCTTGGCACTCTACCTACAACAATGCAATGCGGTCGCGGATCAAAACTATCAAGGGTTCCGCTTGAACGGTGCCTCCTCAGAAAGCCCTGCGATCGCAGGCAAGGCTGACTTCGTCGTTACAAGAATATTAGAACAGATGCAGGCCGCCAGTTGATCACTTGTAATCCCCAATGCTCGAGACACCCCTCATCAGGCCCCTTCGGAAATCGCTCGAACTGCGGGACCCCATGTCGGCCCAAATACGACAGATCGACAACAGCCGGATGACAGCCCAACTCAAGCATCGTGCTGGCTTTGATGCCTTGCAAGACCCTGTTTTTCAGTCGCCCAAACACACCTTAAAGTAATTGAAGAGGCCAAAGCATGCGAATTACTGCCGCTGTCCTGCGTGAGGTGGGCAAGCCATTCCAGATCGAAGAACTGGAACTGGCACCCCCCAAGAAAAATGAGGTGCTGGTAAAGACCATCGCCAGTGGCATCTGTCATAGCGATTATTCGATTGCGCATGGCGTGCTGCGTGCACCCATGCCTATCGTGCTGGGCCATGAAGGTGCCGGCATCGTCGAAGCTGTCGGACCTGGCGTGGAACATCTCAAACCGGGCGACAAGGTGATCGGCTCACTGACGCCGAGCTGCGGCGAATGCCTTATGTGCAAAGAGCACAAGCACTTCATGTGTGTGCAGATGGGCGCTCTGCTCAACAATTGCACATACGTTGACGGCACCACTCGCCACAGTACCTTGGACGGACAGGAGGTGTACGCGATGTGCGGCCTGGCTTCCTTCGGCTCTCACATGGTTATGCCTGCTGGCTCCGCTATCAAGGTTCCCGACGACACAGCCCTGGAGACATGCTGTCTCATCGGCTGCGGCGTCACGACCGGTGCCGGTGCCGCGCTGAACACGGTCACAGTTAAACCGGGCGATTCGGTGGCGGTGGTGGGCTGTGGCGGGGTGGGTTTATCCATCATTCAGGGTGCGCGCATCGGGGGCGCCAAAATCATCATCGCAGTGGATCCCATGCAGGAAAAGCGGGACCTGGCGCTGCGCATGGGAGCAACGCACACGGTTAACCCTGCCGAAGAAAATCCGATGGCCGCCGTACGCAAAGCCAGTGGCGGGCTGGGCGTTCACTACGCCTTCGAAGCGCTGGGCCGGGTCGAAACCATGGAGCAATGCTGGGGCATGATTCGCCCCACCGGTCGAGCAGTGATCGTTGGGATCGCTGCGTTGAATCAATCGGTGCGCCTGTCCGCAGCCGGCCTGCTTGCCGAATACGAAATTCAGGGCAGCTGCTATGGCTCCTCCTCACCTGCGCGCGATATCCCGAGGTTTGCGGAAATGTACAAGAAGGGCGAGCTGTTGCTTGACGAAATGATTACCCAACGCATCGAGCTTGCCGACATCAACCGTGCCTTCGACGAGATGGGTCATGGAGTCGGCGCCCGCTCCGTCATCATGTACAGCTAAGTCGCAACCAAATCACAGCACATCAGGACCCGACCACTAAAGCCGGTTGCGGTCCCGTGGAGAACCATCAAGACATGAAAACCAAAGCAGCCGTGCTCTACGCAGTCGGCCAGCCCCTGGTCATCGAGGAGCTGGAAATAGAAGCGCCCCGCGAGAAGGAGATTCTCATCAAGTGTGTCGCCAGTGGCATTTGCCACAGCGACTATTCAGTGCGGGACGGTACTTTGGGCCTCACCCTGCCTGCCGTGCTCGGCCATGAGGGCGCCGGCATTGTCGAATCGGTCGGGCCAGGTGTGACGCATATCGCACCCGGTGATCACGTGATTGTTTCACTCACGCCGCAGTGCGGCACCTGTCTGTTCTGCAAGGAAGGCAAGCCCTACCTTTGTGCACAGATGAGCAAGGGCCTGACAAAAGGCTTGCAAACTGACGGCAGCAAACGCCTGAAAAACAACAAAGGTGAGGAGATAGGTCAGTTGCTGGCCTTGGGGACCTTTTCAGAACGCGCGGTAGTGCCAGCCGGTGCTGCGATCAAAGTACAGCACAACGTCCCGCTGGAAACCGCCTGCCTCATCGGTTGCGGCGTGACAACCGGGGTCGGCGCTGCACTCAATACAGTCAACATGAAACCGGGCGACAGTGTCGCGGTGATTGGCTGCGGTGGCGTTGGGCTGTCCATCATCCAAGGCGCGCGGATTGCTGGCGCGACGACCATCATCGCCATTGACCCAATGGCAGAGAAGCGAGCGCTGGCTCTGGAAGTTGGCGCGACACACGCGCTCGATCCGACCGGGGAAAACGTGGTCAAGCAGGTACGCAAGATGACAGGCGGCGGCGCGCACTTTGCCTTCGAGGCACTAGGGCGCAAGGAAACCATCGAGCAGGCCTGGGCAATGCCGCGCCTCACCGGAACCGCCGTTATCGTCGGGGTGCCGAAGAAGGACACCCTGCTTGAACTTCCGGTGCTCGGCTTCTTTGGTGAAAAGCACTTCAAGGGCTCTGCGTACGGCAGCAGCGTTCCCTCGCGCGACATCCCCAAATACGTCGATTTGTTCATGAGTGGCGCACTCAAGCTCGACACGCTCATCACGCAGAGAATTTCACTGGAACAGGTGAACTTGGCACTCGATCAAATGGGTCGGGGCGAAGGCGCACGCTCGGTTATTGAATACCGCTGATGACCGTCAGGCTCGAGATCGATGGTGGGATTGCAAGCGTTGTTCTGGCTCGGCCCGAACGGCTTAACGCCTTCAGCAACGACATGAAGGAACAGTTGATCCATATCGCTCGACAGCTACATCTCGACTCTAAAATTCGCGCGGTGCTCCTGCGCGCGGAGGGACGTGCGTTTTGCTCCGGCGGAGACATCGACACCATGGGCGCGGCCGACGTCGTGGCCGCACGTGCCCGCATACAGCTGGCGCATCGCACACTTCTGAGTCTTGCCAATTTGGACAAGCCAATCGTCGCTGCCGTGCGCGGGCCGGCTTTGGGTGTGGGTTTTAGCCTCGCCCTTTGCAGTGATTTTCTGATCGCCTCAAGCACCGCGCGCTTCGGTGTAGTTTTCAAGAAAGTCGGTCTGGCTCCGGACGGGGGCCTGGCATACCTCTTATCGCAGTCCATCGGCGCACGACGCGCCAAAGAACTGATGCTGTCGGCGCGAATTTTTGGCGCTGAAGAAGCTCGCGATCTGGGACTGGTTTCCGAAGTGGTTGAAGATCAAGCGCTGGAAGATCGTGCGATGGCCATTAGCGAAGAACTTGCGTCGTCGGCGACCTTTGCGCTGGCCATGGGCAAGCGCATGTTTCACGCTGCTGCCAAACCGAGTCTTGAAGAGTTCCTGGAACTGGAATCGCACATCCAGACCGAAGTACTGCAAACCCAAGACCATCGTGAAGGTGTGGCGGCTTTCCGCGAGAAGCGAGCGCCTGTCTTTCTCGGCCACTAAGGCTCTGGCATCAATCGGCCCTTACTTCCTTCCTCTATTCCGGAGCTGTCATGTTTCAACTCGACCCAGAACTCGAATCCTTTCGCGACGAGGTTCGCAAAGTCGCCGAGCGGGCCTTCGCGCCAAAAGCGGCCTATTGGGATGAAGAAGAAGTCTATCCCAGAGAAAATCACGAACTGCTCGCCGAATTAGGCTACCTCGGCATCGTAACGCCGGAGGAATACGGTGGCTCCGGCGCGCCCATCATTCAGGGCACGATCATGCTCGAAGAGATTGCCCGGGTTTGCTTCAATACAGCTCTGGTCGCGCAGATCGGCGTCAATGGCCCCTCGCGCGCCATCACCATCCTGGGCAGTGAGGAACAGAAGAAACGCTGGCTGCCCGGCTGCGTCAGCGGGGAGAATATCTTCGGTATCGGCATCAGCGAACCCGGTGCCGGCTCGGCCATGACCGACATGATCACCTCGGCCACGCCCGATGGCGATCACATCATCCTCAACGGACAGAAGTGTTTTTGCACAGGCGGACACGTCGCCACGCACATCATGGTCTTTGCCCGGTGGGGCCAAACCAAGGGCCCACGTGGCATTGGATCGATCGTGGTCGAAAAAGGCACGCCGGGTTTCGAGATCGGCAGCCCCGGTCCGAAAATGGGCGGACGCGGCGTTGCAGAAGTCGAACTATTCTTCGATCACTGCAGGGTTCCGGTTGAGAATCTGATCATGGCGGGCGACCCGGAATCCACGCGCAGCTTCAAACGTCTAATGAGTTCCTTCGGGCCCGAGCGCGTCGGTAATGCCGCCATGTGCCTGGGCGTCGCCCAGGGGGCCTACGAACTTGCCAGGAGCTATTCGCTGGAGCGCAAACAGTTCGGCAGGCCGATCTGCGAATTCCAGGGCATTCAGTGGAAGATCGCCGATATGGCCACGCAAATCCATGC
>JBFJJV010000167.1:0-5959 GCA_041635265.1 Panacagrimonas sp. | reverse complement strand
TGGATGCTGGCCAGATCCTTTTTGAACTCACTCGCTTCCCAGGACGAATGTGCCTTTTTCATGCCCTGCTGCACCCGATCCCGGGCGTTTCGCAATGAGCGACAGGCATTGGAGTCGGTGACTATTGTCACAGTCCCAGCCAGATTCTCGCTGGGCAGGGCCTCAGCCTTCTCCAACCCCGCTTCCTTCATCAGTCGCGCCGGGCCGCTCCCGCCACCAGCCAGTAGGGCGGAAAGTGACTGTCCCTCATTCGCCCCCTCTCCCTTGTAAAACACCTTGCTGTAGATGATGCCGCCGACCAGGATCAGGGCTAGGCCAAACAGAACCCAGACCGTCGACGAGTCGGATTCCGACAGGTCACGGTGGTCTTCCTTGGTCAAACGTTTGGGAGCTTTGAGGGGTTCGTCTTCCATGACTGCTATTCCGGCTAAGACACATTAGGTGCAGCAAAGGTAGCATTGGAGTTGCGCGCCCAAAAGGGCGTTGCATTCTTGGGCGCGAGTGGGCGCCCTCCCCGTCTGATCATAAACAGGAGAAAGAGCGTGGCAGGACTGTATTTTGAAGAGTTTTCCGTGGGCCAGAAGTTTGTACACGACGTGCGCCGCACGGTCACCGAAGCAGACAATGTATTTTTCTCCGCGCTAACCCATAACCCGGCGGCCCTGCATATCGACCAGCAGTACTGCGAGGAGCATTCGGAATTCAAACAACGCATCGTCAATAGTGCGTTCACCCTCGGCCTCATGGTCGGCGTCACTGTGCAAGACACAACGCTGGGCACCACGGTCGGCAACCTTGGCTGGGACGAGGTGCGTTTCCCGCTGCCCGTTTTTCATGGCGATACCCTGCGCACGGAATCAGAAGTGATTGAAGTCCGCGCCAGCAAGAGCCGGCCCCATAACGGCATCGTGATTTTCCTGCACAAAACCTATAACCAGCGAAATGAGCTGGTAGCCAGCTGCAAGCGCTCTGCACTGATGATGCGCAAGCCCAAGTAATTGACCTAAGGGCAGATTGAGCGGCTCATTTCCGCTACGGCAGAGCTGAGCCGCCCATGCTCCGGGTTAGGGTCAATTACTCTCCCTCGCGGGCAGATAAGGCACCGGATCAACCGGTTTGCCGCGTTCCCGAATTTCGAAATGCAGGATCGGCTGGTTCTGTGGCCCCAAACCCAGCTCGGCGATGACCTGACCGCCTTTGACCATGTCGCCCTCATTGACCAGACGTGTCCGATTGTATCCATAGGCAGAAAGACGCAAATCATCGTGTTTGATGATGACAAGTTCACCGTAGCCCCTGAGTGCTGATCCACTGTAGACCACCTTGCCGGGTGCTGCTGCAACGACCTTCTGCCCGAGCGTTCCGCGAAAATCCAGGCCCTTTGCCCCGGCCGCGGGATTGAATCCACGCACTACGACGCCCTGTGTCGGCCATTGCCAGCCATAGCTGCCACCGGACACGCTGGTGACCACTGGCTCGGGCAGCGCCACTTGACGCGCCGGCGGCGGCGAGGTGCCATCGACAGGCACTGGGCCAGTACTTTGATCGGGCAGGGCCATCGGCCTTGCCGTCGAGGCGCGCTCCTTGAGCGGTAGTGCGGTCACATCGCCGGCGACGTGCGTCTGCCGCTTCGGTCGGCTCAGACTCAAGACCTGCCCTGGTCGGATCAGATAGTCCGAACCAATATTGTTCCACTCAGCCAATTGGCGGTAGTCGAGATTATTGCGAAAGGCAATGGAATAAACAGTGTCCGACTTTCGCACCATGTACTCGCCCCGATTTACCGGGCGCTCCGGCTGAATCAGCGCAGCCTGCTGGTTGTACGCCTCCTGCTTTGGCGGCGGATCCCAAGTCAGTAAATTTGCACAGCCTGAGAGCAGTGGCGCGATCAGCAATGCCGCAGACCTTAAATTCATGAGCCAACCCCGCTGCTGTTTCGATGCTTGAAAATGAACCAGACGATGAAGAGCATCATTACCGCCAATGCGATGAGGCCCGCCTCGTGCGCGTACTGACCAATGATTTTGACTACCGGTTCCCCGAAAAAATAGCCCAGCGCAGTCAGCACGCCACACCACAGCGTGGCCCCCAGCGTCGTGAGAACCACAAACGGCAACAGACGCATGCCGAACATTCCTGGCGGAATCGAAATCAGGTGCCGAACCCCAGGAATAAAGCGACCGATGAAGGTTGCCGTATTGGCATTGCGCAGAAACAGAGCCTCGGCATCATCAAAGGTTTTCTGATTGATCAGAAAGTATTTTCCATATCTGAGCAGAAAATTACGTCCGACGAACTTGCCCAGAGCATAGTTCGCAGACGCTCCGATAAGGGACCCGCCGCCGCCGGCCAGCGTCGCCAGCCAGGGATTGAGTTCACCTTGTGCCGCCCGATAACCGGCTGGAATCATGACCAGTTCGGAGGGCACGGGGAACAGGCTCGATTCTAGGGCCATCAGGAAAATGATCTCGCTATAGCCCAAATGGGAGAGCATTTCGTTAAGCCAGACGGCAAACGCTTCCATCAGACTTTACCGGTGAGCAGCGGAACAAAGGTCACCGCGCCGAGGTCGCGTTGGGTGACTTTCTCTGCCGCGCCCTTCTCGACCAGCGTAAGTCTTTGTGCGCCAGTGGGGCCTACCGGAATCACCAGACGCCCTCCCACCGCCAGCTGCTTGATCAAGGCGGCCGGGACACCCTCTCCGCCAGCGGTGACGATGATCCCGTCGTAAGGCGCGTACGGAGCCCAGCCCATGGTGCCGTCTGCGTAACCGAAATGCACATTACGGACACCCAACTGACTCAATCGGCTGCGCGCCAACTCGGTCAACACCCTCATCCTTTCCACGGTGAAAACGGTCTCGACCAGCGGTGCCAGAACTGCGGTCTGATAACCGCTTCCCGTGCCAATTTCGAGGATTCGCTTCGGCGATGCGCCGCCCATCAGCGCCTCGGTCATCAGCGCCACGATATAGGGCTGTGAGATGGTCTGCGCATGGCCGATAGGTAGCGAGCGATTCTTGTAAGCATCGCCACGAAACGCCTCTTCAATAAACTCATGCCGCGGCACCCGTTTCATGACGTCAAGTACACGCTCGTCGCGGATACCTAGCGTGCGCAATTCGTCGATCAGGGATTCGCGAACGCGCGCCGAGGTCATGCCGAGGCCGCGGCTGTGATGATGTCTCGGTGATTGCGACATTATAGGGCGTGCACCCAGGCCGACAGCTGCTCGATCGACTCATGCCGCGTCAGATCAACCAGAAGCGGGGTTATCGAGACGCGACCTTGCTTGAGCGCATAAAAATCGGTGCCGGGACCGGCATCACCCTCGCCTCCGGCGGCCCCTATCCACCAGATTGGCCTGCCCCGAGGATCCGTGGCAGGAATCACATCTTCTGCCTTATGGCGGTTACCCAGCCGTGTCACTTCAAAACCCGCCAGCTGATCAAACGGGATGTCCGGCACGTTGATGTTCAAAATAATGTTTCCAGGCAGCGGCTCATTTTTCAAGCGGGCGACCACCTGCGCGGCGACCCGGGCAGAGGTCTCAAAATACTCCGGCATCGCGGCGCAGCAGGAGACGGCGACGGCGGCACAACCCAGAAAGCGCCCTTCCATCGCTGCTGCAACGGTGCCCGAATACAAGGTGTCATCGCCTAGATTGGCCCCCGCGTTGATGCCTGAAACGACGATGTCGAATTCCTGATCAAGCATGCCGGTGAGCGCCAGATGCACACAATCTGTCGGCGTGCCGTCAACACAGATGGTGCCGTCATCGTGGGTCTGGACGCGCACGGGGTTATGCAGGGTCAGCGAATTGCTGGCGCCACTGCGGTTTCGATCGGGTGCCACGATCTGCACCTGGTGTTCTTGCTGGAGCTGCTCGCGCAGGCATAGCAATCCTGGCGCAGTACAGCCGTCATCATTAGAGAGAAGGATTCGCATTTCGTCCGCATTCATCAGAGGGGCTGCTTCGATCACGTGGTGAGAAATCAGCCGCAGGTGGCTAGTTTATCCGGCTCGCGCAATAATTTCGTGTGCGCGTCGTGAATGCGCGAGAATAAACGACTTCAATGTCATCGCCCCTGTGCTGATCCAATGAGTAGCGCCGAAGACGCTGAACAATTCCGCGCCGCTATGCGCGGCGTCAAGCCCCTTGCGACCACCGGTCGCGCGCCGCGCGCGAGAAAGATTCCGCAAGCGCGTGCACTGCAAACCGAAGCTGACGAAGCGGCGGTGCTAGCCGAGCTGCTTTCAGGACCGGACCCGGAAAGCGTGGATACGGGCGATTCGCTGAGGTATGCAGCGCAGGGCGTTCAGGATCGCGTCCTTCGCCAGCTTCGGCGCGGAAATTTCCGGCGCGAAGCCGAACTGGACTTGCATGGACTCAATAAGGAGCAAGCGCGCCTGGAAGTGGCCCGTTTCATCACCCACTGTCTGGATCAGGACTGGCGCTGTGTGCGCATTATCCATGGGAAAGGAAATCGTTCGCCCAATTCCGGTCCTGTATTGAAGCGCGAACTCGATGGCTGGTTGCGAAAAATTCGCGCCGTGCTCGCGTATTGTTCTGCGCGACCCGAGGACGGGGGCACCGGTGCGATCTACGTGCTGTTGCGTCGCAAGGGCTGAATCACCGATATTCAACCCAAGAGCCCCGCCCCTCAGAGGGCATTTGCCGGGCTGGGTGTCGTCCCATAGCCGGCCAGGAGTGATTGCGGTGACACAGAAGACCCCGAATCCGCCCGAATCAGGGGACGAATCCCGCATTGGCCAGTTGGCCAGTTTCAGTGCAGAAGAAGGATCTGGCTGGATCGAAGGTCCAAACGAGGAGCTTTTCTTTTTCTCCAAGTCTGACGTCATCAGCCAGACCGAAATTGGCATTGGTGATGAAGTCTCCTTCGTCGGAGCTGACGGGCTGGCAAGCCGGGTGCGCAAGGCCTCAGAGCAGAAGCCGGAAAAAGATGCGAAAACGCCACAGGCTGCCGAGGAGTCGGTCTCAAAACAGCCGCCGCCCCTGCCCCTGAAACCCGATACAAAGCCTGAGGCAGTGATAGCGGAATTTCCCGCGCACATTACGGTTGGGAAGGCCTCCGACGGGCCGGCGGTGGCGAAGACCTTGAAGATGAAAGGCAAGCTGGTGAGTTATGAGCAACGCCAGCGCTCTGGATGGATTCAGGGTGAAGACTCCAGACTCTATCTTTTTAGCGATGACGAACTGCTCTCCAGAGCGTGGATCATCATCGGAGATACCGTGTCGTTTTCGGCGCATGGCAAGACAGCAAAAAATGTCTCCCTACTCAGCCACAGGGAGGCGAACCACAGCGAGTCCGAGCTGCCGGCAAGCGCGGACAAGACTGAGACGCCGGCACGGGCAGCCGGGGCGAAGCGCTCGATTCGCCCCAAATTTCGGCACAAAAAAACCAAGAGATCCGCTGTCATCAAGCTCGGTGTCCTTGCAAGCCTGCTGTTCTCATTGGGACTGATTCTCTATTTAAAAAACCAGGGCGAGCCGAGCACCACGGCGGAGCCGGAGCGCGTAGTCGCGGTGGATCCGGATGCGGTCAATCATCTGACTGTCAGGGAGGCGGAAACGGATCTCAGCCTGGAGGATGGACAGAGCGATGGCCTGAGGCAAGGGCCATATGAGTTGCTACCGGAAGAAAAGCATTCCGATGGGATGACTGGAACAAGCACCAGCACTGGCGCAGACGCGCCGCAGCCTGCGGCCGAATCAGCGGAGTTCAAGCTGCCACCAAGCCAGAGCATAGAAAGGACGAAGGTCATCGCTCGAGTGCCAGCAGCCGAGCCCGAAGTGCCCATTGAGCAGGACGCTTTGGCCGAAGCAGCACACTCTGTGAGCGCCGAGCAATCCGCTGGGCCGGGAGATCTAGTCCGGCTAACGCCAGAACCCGTCAAGACTGTAAGCACGAAGCCAGAATCTGCGGTACCGCCCGGTT
>JBFJJV010000166.1:0-5975 GCA_041635265.1 Panacagrimonas sp. | reverse complement strand
GCCTTTTTTGTGCCCGATGGATACTTCCGCCCGACTCCGTTTGGGGGAAGCTTGGGCCCGCCAAGCGGATTTCGTTCCTTCGCTGCGTTGCGCGATTCGCGTCGCTGACGCGGTGCAGTTTCAGGCTTGGTCGAATTGCTCCGGACCCAACCATTTTTGCAGATCCATTCAGGCTCGCGGATTACTCCGGACCTTTTTTCTGATTAGAAGGTGATGCAGTTCACTCCTGCAAGGTCCAATGAATGTCGTCCGGCCGCGCGACGAAGTCGGACCGATACACTCGCAGCGGTGAACTCGGGAAGGGGAAATGGCTGATGAGCAATCAAATTGGGTTTCTGAGGAAATGGCGCGAATACCTATTCAGTGCGCTGGGATTTCTGACAGCCAGCCTATTACTTTCTGAATCCGCACTAGCTAATCAATGCGCTTATCACTTCGAAGGACAGTTGCAGGTCGAGCATCAGGACTTCATGCGTACTTTACTGGCGCGCAACCGGTCGAATCTCGCAAACGTCGAGATCCGCTTGCAAGGTAAAGGCGTCGATTGGACAAACTGGGTGACGAGCCGCACTGACAGTCAGGGCCGATTCACGCTGGTGAAAACAAAGAAGTGTGCAAAACGAGAATTTCGTATTCTCGTGCGTTTCGACAGTGATGAACTGTCAATATTTCACGAAAACTCGACCGACCAGATAGCGGGCAGTCGGTCAAGAAATTACATCGTCTGGGCCGCCAATACGGACCAGAAGCTTCCGGTCATTCAGAACCAGATTTCAATTCGATTTCGGGAGAATGGACAGGGCGACACCGGCGCCGCCGAGCCGCGTGGCCATGCCGAAATCTGGGTGCTGTATCGGCGGGTCATCGCCCATATGGCGAGCTACGGCAGCGGCCTCGGCTTTAACAAACGGGTCAAAGTAACGGACTTATATACATAACGAACCCAAGTCCGAAAGGTTCAGTGCATGAATAAGCCCGCTACTTGGCGGGCTTCTTTTTGCGCGGCTTCTTGACCTGATCCTTTTTTGGATCGGGCGGCGTACTCAGCATGCGGCGGAGCACATCATCAGCTCGTTCGCGAACTGCTTCGTCGGCCCCTGAATCAGTTTTCCCCATCATCTTCCTCGTTTCTGAGTTCATCGAACGTCAGTTCTTTTTGGGGGTCAACTGGTGGTAACGGAAGCTGATCAACACTGATCGTCCTAATATCCAGATTGTGAGCTTTCTTTGCCAAGCCTTTATCGTCGCTATAGATCGTGTCCGCGCCAGCGACCTTAGCAATCGCAATTATTTGGTTATCGTATTTGACTCGTGCCTTAGTTGCGTCACTCGGCTTGCCTTTCTTTGACGAAATTTTCCCCGGCATCATTGCGACTTCAATCGCGGCTAATTCATCAAAGGCAATGGTCTTCAATTTGTACCCTGATGCGATCTCACCCATCAGATCCGCTGTTGAACCCTCAGATGCGACTAGAGCCTCCGCCAGCGCGGGAGTTGGTACACCGATGCGTTCACCAGATTTTTGAAGTTCGGAGATCAGATACTCGATTCTTTCTCTTGCTTGGCTTACGGGCTTTTTTGTCCCCGGTTCTAACGGTGGCGTTGCTTCTGGATCAACGAGCAAAAGCAGAAATGTCGCGTCGAATATAACCATCAGCCTTGAAGTGCAAAATTTGCTTTGATTCCAAGCTTTCTAATGGCTGCAATCGAGTCTCCGAGAGTTTCGCGCTTGAGAGGCGTGAACTCCGAAGGGCGAAATTTGACAAGTTCCCAGCGCGCTTCGATGTTCCGTAGCCAGCGACCTTCTCCAGTTAGCCGAAGAGGTTGGCCAAATAAATATGGTGCGAGCCTTCTGGCCATATCTCTGTCTACTTCGCAGCTCCAAATAACGCCGTCTGCATCTTCGATCAAAGCGTGAGCTATCTTATCTTTTCCACCAATCCGAACAAGTACGCCATCTAACTCAGTGTGCTTGTTGAAGGGACCAACCACTTGAGGAAGCGGTTGCTTCACCCCTGGAAATTTGATTATGTCCGCGCTACCCGAATAAATTTTTCCTTCCGCTCCGTCATCTCTGAGCATCGAGTTAATTCGGTGAAAAGGTTTATAGGTTGGATGATCTTTTTCAGCCGATCTAGCCTCCTGAATCCTTCTGCGCGACCGCACGCGAGCTTCTGGCTGGACTCTAATAGCTAGGATCGTGCTTCCAGCTTTGAGCTTCTCGAAATGCACGCGATCCTTCTCGCCAATCAGGTCAGCGAGTGCGGCCATGTACTCTGCGAGACGAGCCATAGGAATCGTCTTCGGGTTGTACGCACCAATTTTGAATTCGTAGTCGGCCATATTGCTCACACAGAGTCCCGGTACATCAACCGCTTCCCGCCAATTTGACCAAGAAGCGCCCCCGCGCGTTCCGCGTCAGTGACTTTACGCTGATTCCAGCGGAAGTCGAACTCACAAGCATACCTCTGCAAGTGAGCCTCCCCAACATGATGAAAAGTGCCGTAGAGCCCACGCTTTAGAAGCGCGAAGCTGCTCTCAACCGTGTTCGTGGTCACATCGCCTCGCGCATATTCTTTGGCTCCGTGGCGAACTACGCCATGCTCCGCAAACTCGCGACCGACCTTCGTGTAGACCGCAGCCTCGTCCGTCATCAAACGGGCTTGCTCGGCAATCTTTGCCTTAAGGATCGGGCGCACCGTTGCCGCTGTCACCTTAGGCATGTGGATCGAAACCTTAGTTCCGTCGCGCTCGACCAGCGACATGATCTTCATCTTGTGGTCGTACCCGCGCGCCGTCTTGCTCTTGGGCTTGGAGTTGCCCCAGTAGGTTTCGTCTACCTCAACCGGGCCGCCGTTGCCGCCAAGGATGCCGCCGTCGCTGGTCATTGCTTCGCGAATGCGGTGACACATGAACCATGCGGTCTTGTAGGTGACTCCAAGCATCCGGTGAATCTGGTGGGCGCTGATGCCTTTCTTGCTGGAACACATCAGGTACACAGCCATCAACCATAGGTTTAGCTTGATCTTGCTGCGCTCAAATACAGTTCCCACCGTAACGCTGAACTGCTTACGGCAGTCCTTGCACTTCCAAAGGCCCGGACGATGGCTCTTACCCTGAAGCGGGTAATGCTCGCCTACCGTGCCGCAATGCGGGCATGCAACGCCGCCTGCCCAACGCAAATCTTCAAGGTATTCCCGAGCTTTGTCCGCGTCTGTGAAATGTGGGGCAGTGAGGTTCATAGCGTTCTCCAGTGACGCTATTTCACCAAATCAGCTTGGGTTTGTCAGGTATATAACTCCGCAAAGTAAAGCACCCGCATGTGAAAGGCTCGGGACGCGTTTCCTACGCGAATCCCCTGAACGATGTGATCTATCTGGTTCGCAGAAGGGACAATCCTGCAAACGATGCTGGACGCAACGTCGACACCATGATTCACGAGCTGATGCACATCTGGGCCTACCAGCACAGCGTCAAGGAAAATCGGATGGCGAGTTATCTGCTTGGACATTTGCGGAGAGGAACGCATGGTCTGGTGGAGCGAACGCATGTCGCATTTCACGAGGGGTTCGCGGAATGGGCTAAAGACAGGGTCATGCACGATGCATTTGGCCGAAATCTGCCGCCGGTTCCGAGTCGTCGTGCTTCTGGAGCCGCCAGTTTTTCAGAGGTCGAATTCCGTGATGAAGGCTGGGTGGCCTTGTTCCGATTACTCGATGAACCAGTGCTCAAGAATGTTGATTTCAGCCGTGAGTCTGGAAACCGCTTGCTGGACCGTCTGGATCGGCCTCCGCTGAAGTATAGAAACTGCCGAGTCGACTCACTGCCGTTTCCCAGACTGCTAAAAATTCTCGAAAGGGGAGATACAGATATCAAGGCAAGTCAGATGAACTGGGATGATTTTTTTCGCGAAGCGGTGCGGAGAAAGTTTTTGCACCAGCGCAATATGGCGATTTATCGCGCAATGCTTGATCCGGCTAAAACAGCGACTGACGTCTATGCCGCCATGTGTGATCCTCTTGTTCTCGAAAGAGGTCAGTTCGACCCTGACTCTCCAATCCACAAGGCGCCCACGCGACCACCGATTAGCGCAAAGCCCTTGAAATAAACAGGCCATAGTTGGTCTGCCCAACTGCTGGGGCATAGGATCACTCATCTTGATTCTCGGTCAGTGCATCCGAAATGTGCCTGGGATCCGGACACTTTTATGTGGAGCTCGATCCCGGACTTCCTCCTGCGATGAAGTAATCTTTGCCTCTCGTCCCTAGGCAAAAAAAAGGAAGCAGCGCCTATGTCGGTAAACCGCCGCGCTCAAATATTGATCATCGCGCCCATCGTGGCGCTGGCCACGGGTCTGGGGCTGCTCTATGCCGGGCAAAGTGCGGCGATTTCCTGGACCGCCGCGATTACGCTGCTGACCGCGACCTGGTGGGTGAGCGAGGCTTTGCCGATTCCAGTGACCTCGCTGCTGCCCTTTGTGTTGTTTCCCATGTTTGGGGTGCTGACGGCGGCTGAGGCGGCTTCCGGGCTGGGCGCCAATGTAATTTTGCTGCTGATGGGTGCCTTCATGTTGTCCAAGGCCATCGAGCATTCCGGGCTTCATCGCCGATTCGCGGTGATGATGATTCGTCTGATCGGCGGCGCCCAGCAGCAAGTTTCAGAGTGGCGCCTGGTGGTGGCTTTCATGCTCACCTCGGCTCTGCTGTCGATGTGGATTTCCAACTCCGCCACCACGCTGATGCTGACGCCCATCGCGCTGGCGGTTCTTCAGGATTTCAATCGCCCGAGGCT
The DNA here is from genome assembly GCA_041635265.1 of Panacagrimonas sp. Classification (GTDB taxonomy): domain Bacteria; phylum Pseudomonadota; class Gammaproteobacteria; order Nevskiales; family Nevskiaceae; genus Panacagrimonas. The sequence goes on along the minus strand of JBFJJV010000166.1, from coordinate 1,184 downwards.
GGCAGTAGCGCTGCTGCTGGGCGTAGCCTATTCGGCCTCGATTGGTGGGACCGCGACCCTGGTCGGCACACCGCCGAATGTGATCTTCGCCGGTATCTATGAGCAGACCGTTGGCGAGGAATTCGGATTTCTGCGCTGGATGAGCATCGGTGTGCCGATCGTGATTTGTACGCTGCCGGTCATGGCGCTGTGGCTGACGCGCGGCCTGCGCGACGTGCAGCAGGTGAACATGCCCGAACTGGGTCCATGGCGCGCGCAGGAGCGGCGCGTGCTGTGGGTCTTCGGCATCACAGTCGTGCTGTGGGTCACGCGCATGGAACCCTTTGGCGGCTGGTCGGAGTGGTTTCATATCGCCAATGCCAGTGACGCCAGCGTCGCCCTGCTGGCCGTGGTGTGCATGTTCCTGGTGCCCAACGGCAAGGGCGGTGCCTTGCTGGATTGGGAATCCGCCGGCTCCATTCCCTGGGGCATGCTGCTGTTATTCGCGGGCGGCATTGTCATCGCCAAAGCTTTTGGTGCCAGCGGCCTGTCTGACTTGATTGGAAACGGGCTGGGTGGGCTGGCCACATTTCCCTTGCTGCTGACGCTGCTCAGCCTATGCCTGGCTGTCAGCTTTCTGACCGAGTTGACGTCGAACACCGCGACCGCCACCTTGTTGATGCCGGTACTGGCGGCGGCTGCGCTGAGCGCCAAGCTGCCACCAGAACTGCTGATGGTGCCGGCAGCGGTGACCGCTTCGTGTGCCTTTATGCTGCCGGTGGCGACGGCGCCCAACGCCATCATCTATGCGACCCAGCGCGTGTCGATTCAGCAGATGGCGCGAGAAGGCGTCGTTCTCAACGTGATCGTGGCAGTCGTGGTGAGTCTGGTCTGCTTTTATTTGATAGCGTGAGCACTAACAACAGATCAGGAGCACGAGAATGCAGCTTCCAGCAGAACTCAACACCACGGTCAGCCTTGTTCGGCACTGGGCGGACTCCTGTCCTGACCGTGTCTGGCTCAGGGAACGAGAGGGTGAATTGCGGCAGCAATGGACCTGGAAGCAGGCGCGGGACGAGTCCCAGGCGATCGCTGCGTGGATGGAGTCCGAGTTTGCTACCAAAGGCACGCGAATCGGCATCCTGTCGAAAAATCGGGCGCACTGGTTTCTGGCCGATCTCGCGGTTGCAGCGTCAGGTCATGTT
>JBFJJV010000165.1:0-5981 GCA_041635265.1 Panacagrimonas sp. | reverse complement strand
GTCGCGATTATCTGTTCAAGGAATTCCAGATTTGCGGCCTGGCCGGGAAAGCGATCTCATCGGGCCAAAAAAACGATCTATCCCAACGCGGGAGCGCTGCTGGACAAGGTCGCCAGACTGGGCCGCAAACGCGAGTACCACAAACTCCGAACGCGCCCGCAAACGATCGACGCCACAGTTCTGCGAAATTTACCGGGACTGAATCAGGGTGATTACAAGGTGGATCACTTAGCGTTCGTCTGCTAACCAGCTGTCAGCGGGACTCTATCCGTAGCGGAACCAGCAAGCGCCCGCTCAGACTGGCTGGAGGAAGCGGCAGAGGTTCGGCACGCTCAATCAGTTCGATCGCGGCGGCATCCAGCAGCGGCATGCCGGATGATTCTTCGATACGAATCGCCGAGGCCTGGCCGCTGGCCGACAGGGCAAAGCTCACGATCGTTTCCGCGCTACCCAACGAGGCCGGCAGTGCGCGCCGATGTGCCGCCAGGTGAGCGCGTAAATTTGCGAGATAGCTTTGATTCGCGCCGGATCCTGACAGCGAGAATTTTTCAGGTGCGCCGTCCAGCCGATTGAGATCGCTGTAGCGGGCTTCCGCCTGCTCCACACTTGCCTCCGCGGCTGACTCCGGCAGCTGGAGCATAGGCCGAGATGGCTGCGACTCGGGCGACTCAGCTGCCGCTTCATGGCTCAGCTCGGCTTTGACCGCCGCCAGAGCCGCAATCAAATCCGATGCGTCCTGCCCCACCCCTTCATCGGGCATAAGTCCGACACTCATACTCTGCGTCTGCTGCGGCGCCGGCGCCAGCGCCAATCCGAGAAAAAAGACGGCGTGCAGCGCGACCGCCACATACAGCGATGCAAGGGCGCGCGGCGCGCTCATTCGTCCTCGGAATTTCGGGCCAGAAGATTGACTCGCTCGATACCAGCAGCGCGCAGACCTTCCATGATTTCAAGCAGCAGATCAGCCTCAGCAGCGGCATCGGCACTGATTCTTAAAACCTCGCCCTCGTGCCGCTTTTTCCATATTCGCGCATGTGACTCCAGATCCGACATCCTGATCAACTCGCGGTCCCAGGCCAGTCGGCCATCACTGGCCAATGCCAGTCCCGTGGACGCAGTATCGGCATGCTGGAATGACTCTGACTCCGGCGGGTCTGTCTTGAACGCCGAGGGTGCGGAAACTGAGCCCATCAACATAAAGAACACCATCAGCAACAGCACGATATTGATCAAAGGCAACATGTGGTCTTCGTGCGACGCTGCGACGGGCTCGGTAACGATCCTCACGACACCTCCCCCAAGCGACCGAGTCGCACTTCAATGCCCGTCGCCTTTAGCTGATCCAACACGTCAACGACGACTTGCACGGCGGTCCCGCGGGCGGGAACCAGGATCACTCTGCCTGACGCCCCCGTGTCGTTCGACAATTCGGAACGAAATGCCTCAATCCTCAAGGTACGGCTGCCACTTCTCAGTTCACCCGACGGCAGAACCAGCAGTGTCCGGTTCCGCGTCGGTGCTGGCACTGCGTGGATGGACGCGGACGGGCCAAGATTCACATCAATGGCCCGCCAATCCAGCTGCTTGGACGCCAACATGAAGAAAAACAGCAGAATGAAAACCACGTCCACCAGTGAAGTGAGTGGAATGCGGGTCGGCCTGGCGGGTTGCAGACTGATTTCCACGCGTCAAACCGCTTTGCGTGGCAGCGTCAGCAGCCGCGTCAGCGCAGATTCCATCGCCGACTTCATGAGCGCAACGCGCCGTTCAAGGTAGTGCGCCGCTGCCATCACCGGTATCGCCACCATCAGCCCGGCTGCAGTGGTAATGAGCGCTTTCCAGATGCCGCCCGACAACACCGAAGGTTCCACACGATCTCCAGCCGCCTGCAGGGCCTGAAAGGCCTCGATCATTCCTAGGACAGTGCCCAGTAAACCCACCAGCGGTGCGAGCGTCCCAATCAGCTCCAGCGATCGAATGCGACTGCGCGCGCGCTCAATATGTTCGGCGGCGTCGCGTTCAATGCGCTCGCGCGCCTGTGCATCACTCAGGGCCTCATCACAAAGAGACTCGATGGACGACACCATTGCTTTGGCAATCGGTGAGGGCACGGCCAGGGCGCGCGCCTGTGCATCCTTTGCCCGCCCCTGTTCAAACAACTGCAGCACCGGCCCGACAAAACTCGTATCGCCGATTTTTTGTTCGGAAAATTCCCACAGCTTGACGATCATCAGAGTCACAGCGGCAACAGACATGATCCCCAGCACCAACATGCTGGGACCGCCCAGACGCAACCATTCCAATGCGCCCATGTTATTTCGCCGCTACGCTTTCGACGCGCGCGGTGCCTACTCCTCGCGGATCGGATGCGGCCTCGACCTTGCCGCTGCCTGCATCCCAGCTGATCGCCTGCAAGTTTCCGTAAGTCGAGTCCAGCGCCTTCAGCTCATGCCCAAGCGCCCTGAGTTGCGCTTTCTCCTTGTCGGTGAAGGCGTGCGGCTCATGTTGCACAACATCGGGCAAAAATTGGTGGTGGTAACGTGGAAGAGACGCGATGCGCTCGACGTCCGCGCCGTCTGCCCAGGCCAACAAACCGTGCAGGACCATGGTGATGATGCGACTGCCGCCGGGTGTTCCAAGAATGAGCAAGCCGCGCGGTCCCTCAGCGAACGTCGGGCTCATGGATGACAGAGGGCGCTTCCCGGCCTTGACCAGATTCGGCAACGACCCGGTCAGGCCATAGGCATTGCTCGCCGTCAGGCTGGCCGAAAAATCGTCCATCTCGTCATTGAAGAATATTCCGCTGCCCGGTGCCATATAGCCGGAGCCAAATGGCAAATTGATCGAGAGTGTGGCGGCGACTCGATTGCCGTCCTTGTCGAGAACAGAAAAGTGCGTGGTGTCCTCGCCTTCGCGCGAGTGCATTGCTTGTGGCAAGTCTGAACTGGGCGTGGCGCGATCGCGGTCAATGCTAGCTGACAGCGCCTTTGCGTATGCTGGAGAGGTGAGCTTTTGCACGGGCACATCGACGAAATCAGCATCGCCCAGATAGGCAGCTCGATCCCGATAGGCACGCCGCATTGCTTCAATCACCAGGTGCTTAGCCGCGATCCCCTGCTTCGAATCCCAGCCCAATGCATCAAGTTGTCCGAGTGTTTCTGCCAGCGTAATGCCGCCCGCAGACGGCGGCGGCGCAGAGACAATTTTGATATCGCGAAACTGGGTTCTGATCGGCGTCCTCTCCTTGACCCGATAGCCGCGCAAATCGTCCAGCGTCCAGATGCCACCATCAGCCTCGGAGCCCGCGATCAGCGCCTTGGCTGTCTCACCTTCATAAAAACCAGCAGCGCCCTGTGCTGCCATCCGCCGCAATACAGTGGCGAGATCCTTTTGCACAATGCGCTCGCCTTTACGCGGTGGGCGACCATCGATCGCGAAGACCCTGTGCACCTCCGGCGACAGGCGCGCCCAGTGCTGATCAAAAGCTCGAGCAAGCTTCTCATCACATTCGAAACCATGCTGTGCGGCTTCGATCGCCGAATTTAGCGTCTGCTTCAGGGGCAGAACACCGTATTGCTTAGCGAGGTGCGCGATGGCCGCGGGCTCACCTGGAATTCCGGCTGCCAAAGGTCCAAACAGCGAGGCTTCCCGAACGGCCTGACCGCGCTCATCCAGATACATGTTTTCATGCGCCGCCGCCGGCGCGGTCTCGCGACCATCGACGAAGATCTGCATGCCATCGACAGCACGATGCAGCAGCCAAAACCCGCCGCCACCCAGACCGGAGCCCGTGGGTTCTACCACGGCCAACGTGGCGGTGACAGCAACCGCGGCATCAAAAGCATTTCCACCCGCTGCGAGGATTTCCAATCCTGCCTCGGTCGCCAGCGGGTGTGCGCTTGCAACGGCATTGACGCCAGGACCAGGTGCCGAATAGACCGGGCTTAAGAAAAGCAGCAAGGCGATCAAGGGCGGCAGTGTTCTTTTCATGGGCTGTTTTCTGTCGTCAGTTTAAGAAATTTTTCGTGTAATTCCTCGCGCGTTTCCGCGTGATCCGGGTCCAGTGGAATGCAATGCACCGGGCAGACCTCCACACACTGGGAGGTTTCAAAATGGCCCACGCATTCGGTGCAGAGCGAGGGGTCGATCTCGTAGATTTCCGGCCCCTGATAGATTGCCTGATTCGGGCACACGGGCTCGCAGACATCACAGTTAATGCACTCTTCGGTAATCTTGAGGGACATAATCAATCTGGCTTGCGGCGCAACTGCCGCAGTCGGCCATTATCCGCCTGACTGAGCCTGCTGACACCCCTGCACCAGCTTTCGCAGCGCCTTGTAACCTTCGAGCAGGCGCGGACCGGGGCGTCCAAGCCATGCTTCGCTGATCGCATGAATCTGTCCATTGCGCACCGCAGGAACCCCCTCCCAGCCGGGCCGCCGCCGTACGATGTGACTTCGATACTTCTCCAGCGGCACCCCACACCAGGCCATGACGATGATATCTGGCGCGTCGGAGAGGATTTGCTCATCGGTCAGTGGCGCGCTTTTTCCAGGCAGATCGCCCCAGGGATTGTGCCCGCCCGCCATGGCAATCAAGTCGCTTGCCCATGAATCGGAGGTGGGTGCGATCACCGGGTTCGGCCACCATTCGACCAGGATCTTGGGTGCGTCACCACTTGGCTCGACGTTCGGCATGTCGGCTTTCATCTGCGCAATGAGCGCCTCTGCGCGCGCAGACACACCCAATGCCTGGGCAATACGGCGGATGTCTGAATAGACCTCTTCGAGCGAAACCGGCTCACACACCAGAGTTGGCAGGCCTTCCGCCTCCAGCGCTTCGACGATCTGCTCGTGACCGGGCAATGTCCTTGAACTCAGTACCAGATCAGGTTTGAGCGCCTTGACCCCTTCCACATCCAGAGACAGATCACGGCCGAGCTGGGGCAGATTGGCAACCACATCAACCGGAAAATCTGAATCCTGATCGACACCTACCAGCATTTCTGCACAGCCCAGCGCACAGACGATTTCAGTATTTGAGCAGGTGTGGGATACAACGCGCATAAGAGAAAGCTAAGTGGGCTTGCGTCCAAAGCGCTTGAGCAATGCCGGAATCACCGCTTCTGGCACCAGTTTCTTCACCGGCGCGCCCAGACCCGCTAACTCTCGGACGAGACTGGAGGACAAATGCGCATACTCTGGCGCCGGTGTGAGCATGATGGTATCCAACTCTGGATAAAGATCGCGATTCATCACCGCCATCTGTTTTTCATAATCGACGTCGCCCACGGTGCGCACACCGCGCACGAGCACGGTTACGCCGTTGTCGCGCGCGAAATCAACCACCAGTCCATCAAAGCCCATGACTTCGATATTGCGTACATCTTTGGTGGCTTGACGGATCAGTTCAACGCGTTCATCGAGTGAAAATTTTGGATTTTTCGCCACATTGGATCCAACCGCCACAATGAGCTTGGGAAACATGCGGGCGGCGCGATGCATGATGTCGCTATGACCCAGCGTGACCGGATCAAAGGTGCCCGAATAGGCGGCTACTACGCTCATGAGAGCTCCCCCTGAAGACAAGTGATCAGTCCAAAGCTTACCTGACCCGCCTTCTTCTCTCGCAGCCACTCGAAACCTTGCGGTAACTCCGGCTGATTATCTGCGCGCCACTCAATGTAGACCCGGTTATCCGGGCTCAGAATGGGGGCAAGCAGTGGCAGGGTCTGCACAATCAGATCGCTGTCATAGGGCGGGTCAAGAAATACAATATTGAAGGTGTCGTCGAGACGCGCCAAATCGGCCACAGCATCGCCCTCATGCAGTTGCGCTCGCTCGCCCGCAGCTAATTTTTGAATCGCAGCGCGTATGGCAGCACTTTGCTCGCGACCTCGCTCAACAAAGCGAACCCGGGATGCGCCGCGTGATAACGCCTCCAGCCCTAACGCGCCACTGCCTGCGAACAGGTCCAGGCAG
>JBFJJV010000164.1:0-6069 GCA_041635265.1 Panacagrimonas sp. | reverse complement strand
GCTGAGCAGCCCGAGCACGGATGTCGCGGGCGTCACGGAGGCGGACGTATTCACTCTGAGTGTGAGTGATGGCACGGGGAGTTCTGCGCCGGGTCAGATCACCATTGAGATTGTGGATGACGTGCCTGTGGCACGTGATGATGATCCGGTCGAGGTTGAAGAGAACAGTTCGGTCTTGATCAACGTCTTTGCCAATGACACCGCCGGTGCCGACGGGGTTAATCTGGCGACGGGCGTGGCGCTGGCCTCTGGTCCGGCGCAAGGCACAGTGGTTTACAACGATGACGGCACTTTCACCTATACGCCGAATGCGGGTGCAAAAGGAACCGACAGTTTCCAATACACCATTACTGACGCTGATGGTGATATCTCAATGGCAACAGCCAGCATCGTCATCGATGCCATTCCGACGGTGACACCGACCTACCCGGGTACTGGTGCCGGACCGGGCGTTGTCGACGAAGCCGCGCTGGACGTTGGTGGAAGCAATCCTGGCAGTAATGCGGAATCCACTGCTGGTGCTTTCAACATCGATACTGGGGATGATGCACTCGGATCTTTGATCGTGGGTGGCGTTGATGTCACCGGCGGCGGCACCGTCAACGGCGACTACGGCGTGCTGACGGTGACTGAATCGGGTGGTGACTATTCTTGGACTTACACGCTCAATGGCGCATTCAATCACCCCAATGCAGGTGCTACGGGTGCGGACGACCGACTGTTCGACAATTTCAATATTGAAGTCATTGATGCAGACGGGGATAGCACGGCAAGCGATGGTATTCAGAGTTCTGAGATTCTGAGCATTGCTATTAATGATGATGGCCCGATTGCGCAGCCGCCAGTTGTGATCGACGAAGGCGTGAGCAGCTCGAATGTGCTGATCATTCTGGATGTCTCGGGCAGTATGAATCGTCCAAGCGGCATCGTGGATGGACAGACCCGACTTGAGGCGGCGATCGATTCCATTCGCCAGCTGCTACAAACCTATTCGGATCAAGGCAACTTGGCCGTCCGGCTCGTCACCTTCGAGCGTACTTCGGAATCGCTGGGGACGGAGTGGGTAAATCTCAATGATGCCCTTGCCTTGCTTGACGCAATCACGCCCTCCGACGATGGCGCGACGACGAACTACGACGCGGGTCTTGCCGAGGGAATGAGTGCCTTTAGCAGTGCCGGTGCCCTGAGTAATGCACAAAACGTAGGGTACTTCCTCTCTGATGGTGAGCCCAACAAGCCTTCGGGGAGTGTTGGTGTAGATGCTGCCGAGGAAGCGGCTCTGATCAATTTCCTGAACACAAATCAGATTCAGATGTATGCCCTGGGCATGGGTCCAAATGTTTCTGCGAACGCACTCAACCCGATCGCTTACGATGGTCAGTCATCGCAGAATACAAATGCAACCATCGTTTCGGATTTCAATGACCTGACCTCGGTGATCACGGGTCGGGTTGCCGACCCTGTCCATGGCAACCTGCTTCGCGGCGGCAGCACTATCTCGTCCACAGGCGCTGATGGCGGCTACATCCTGGCCGTGATGATCGATGGGGCGACCTATACCTTTACGCCCAATGATGGTAATCCGGGCGGAACGATGTCCGTCAGTGGCTCTGATGCCAGCAATGGCAGCTTCGATGCCAGCGCCGGGTCGGTCGTGATTACCTCCGCTCGTGGTGGTCTCTGGTCTATCGATTTCGATGACGGTGACTATGAATATCGTCCGCCCACCGGCAATAACACGGGCACCGACGATCTGGCCTATACCATCTCTGATAATGATGGAGATACGGACACGGGCACTGTCTCGATCAGCCTCATGGCTCAGACGGTGCTCACTGGAACTTCTGCCGGCGAAACCATCACTGGAGACGACGGCCCTAACTTGATCCTCGGTCAGGGTGGGAACGATACGCTCATCGGCGGAGGAGCAGGTGACGTCCTTAACGGCGGGGCAGGTGACGATGCTCTCTTTGGTAATGCCGGCAACGACTTTCTCCGCGGTGGTGCTGGCACAGACACGCTGACTGGCGGTGATGGCTCTGACACCTTTGTCTGGGAGTTGTCTGATCGTGGGACCGGAACGGGTGCATCGGCGACATTGGATACCATCACTGACTTCAATACAGCGAGCGTGAATGCCGGTGGCGATATTCTTGATCTGCGAGACCTGCTGCAGGGTGAAGATTCCGGCAATCTGTCGAGCCTCGATGACTTCCTCCACTTCACGGTGTCAGGTGGCAACACCACGGTAGAGATTAGTAGTACTGGTGGGTTTTCCGGTGGCTATAATTCCGCCGCGGTGGATCAGCGCATCGAATTATCCGGTGTGGATTTGACTTCGGGTGGTTCACTGGCAGATCAGCAGATCATTCAGAATTTGCTGAGTAACGGCAAGCTAATCACCGACTAAACCGCAATTCGAGCAGGCCAACTCAGGCTGTTGTCAGACATGCCCCCGCGTGTGAGCAGATTTCGTTTCTGCGCACCCGGGGGAGTTTTTATGGCTGAGGCTTTGTCGAGCGTGCAGCGGATGCGCAAGTAAACACCGCATGTATCAAGTCTCCAGAGATACAATCCATCCCGGGAGCCGCTCGGCTCAATCAACAGGTCAGGGGTAGGCTGATGCCATCATCAGGCAGTGATAGGAACAAAGTGGTATTCGTGCAACGGGATGTTGGTCGCAAGATTATTTCGGTCAGTGCGATTGCAAGCGATATTCATAAAGAAGCCTGTGCCGCTGAAAGTCCTGAGCTAGGCGCCTTCATTGAGCAATTAAAAGGGCAGGGGGGCTCCTTTCTTGAGTCTGATCTAACCTTGATTCGCGTCCTTGATGATCTCGTCGAAGTACTAATTCATAAGGATGTCATACGCTTGACGGATTTACCTGAGCGAGTGCAAGCCAAACTCCACGCACGACGCAGCATGCGTGGTTCGATTCGAAGTTTGAGTCTGCTCGACTCGGATGACGATTAGCCTAAGCTGAGTCGTCCGATGTTGCGCCAACTGCCGGACCGGTAAACGCGGCGATACCCATTTCGGACAGCGTCGGAATATCGGCCCTACTGCCTACGCCAGTGGCGATCGGCTGCATGCCAATGGCGTGCGAGACAGTGCAAAGGCTGCGCAGGAACAGAGCATGAGCGCCGCCGTCGGACACACCCCTGATGATGGCGCCATCGACTTTTAGATAGTCCAGCCCCAGGTCGTGAAATTCTGAGATACGCGAAAACTGCTGACCCGCGTGCTTGAGTCCGATCCGACAACCCAGGGGTTTGAGCGCATGGCAGAAAGCGCGAAAGGCTGGAAGATGGCGCAATGCTCCGAATTCCGGAACATCCAGCCAGAGTCGGGACGCAAGCTGCGGTGCTGAGCGGAGCTTGGCTTCCAGATCATGGAGAAAGTCAGCATCGCAGAAAGATTCAGGGGAAATATTGACACTCAGCGAAATCAACTCCCGCGCCAGATTCTCCAGCGCAATCTGCACGACCCTGCGCTCCAGGCGCTGCATCAGCCCCAGTCGCGCAGTCCAGGCCAGAAAGCGACTGGCCGGAAGCCATTGATCGCCGATGCGAAGTCGCACAGGCGACTCATGATGAATAAGGTTGCCGTCTGCTCCGCGAACGCCAAATCGCGCCAGACGTACCCCATCGCCATCAATGGCGGTGAGAAGCGCTTTCCTCCAGGACTCCAGATCGGTGGGGAGCCCCTCTTCTGCCTCGGGTGCTTGCGCCTGAACGAGTACTTCGGTCGACGATGCGGCTTGCCCGAGCGCGACATCCAATCGCCCAAGAACTGCCGCGCGGGTTTCGCCGTGCTCATAGCGGCTGCAGGCCGAAAGCAGGCGCAATTCGACATGATTATCAGCGCGGTCTACCGCGAGCTCGGCCGCGTCCAGAAGCCGAGCCGCCAATTTCAGAGCGTCTGTGTTAGCCGGTGCCAGCAAGGCAAACTCGGCCGGGCGCAACCGGGACAGAGTCCACACGTCGGCCTCTTCACGGATTGAGTCCAGCATGTGCTTCGCCGCACGCTGAAGCACCTGGTCGCAGGCCTCCCGGCCGATTTCCCGGTTTAGTTCGGCCAGGCCATTGAGTTGCACGACCACGATGCTGCCGCTCGCGGCCTGATCATCGCGCTGCAAAGCCTGGTCGAGCACGGCGACAAAAGTCTCTCGATTGCTCAGGCCAGTGAGAGCATCCGTCTGGGCGACGAGGCGAAGCCGCTCTACGCGTTGAGATTGCTCTTTGAGCATCTGCTGTACACGCTCTGAGAGCTGGTTCATGGCTCGCACCAGCTGGCGAAATTCGATGGTCGAGGGTTCGCGCTGAGTTATGAACTGCCGTCGACCCATGGCCTCGGCCTGGTCGACTACAGAGTCCAAGGGGCGGATGATGGTTTTGAGCAAGAGCGAGCCGACGGCGCCCACCACAATGGCGGCGATCACGAACCAACCCAGCAATCGCAGCGTGCTTTCCCATAGCTCGGCATAGGCGTATTGGTCGTGGCTTTCCAGAGTCAGCGTACCGAACTGCTTCCAGCCGTCCTGAATCTGTGCGATTCCTGGAGGGATATGCATTTTCAGCGCTGAGACAAATGCGGCCGGGGCCGTCTGAACCTGTTCATCGTTGCGCCGTTCGACCAAGACCTTGCCGTCAGGGTCCTCCAGTTTGATGAGCCGATAGTGTCCGGCATCAAACTGTGCAGAAAGCAGGAGCTCCAGCGTCACTGGATCTTTGTCCAGTTGCGATATCGACAGTGCCAGCGCGTTGACGTTGTCTATATTCTTGACCGTGAGCTGATCAGCAAAATAGGTGCGTGCAGCGGCCGTACTAAGCAGGAATGTGCCTCCGAATGCCAGTGCCATCACGATGACCACGGCCAGCCATAACTGTCTTATGAGTGACATTGCTGTGCTCCATTGATACTGAAATTTGCCGTCTGCGGGCTCATTGGAAGCCCTCCTGACGGATGCGTGCGAGTACATTGCGCCAGCGCGACAGACGCGCTGTTGGACTGCTACCGGCCTTGATGCCGCCTGCCCACAAGCCTTCGCCGTTAAAGCTGAATACCGGGGTCAGATCGCCTCGCTGCGATGCAGGGAGAATCTGCCCATTGAGATTGTCGAGAATCTTGGGTTCAGCATTGGGGTTCGCGTAGTAGCCGAGGACCATGTGTGCCTGCGCAGCCTGGCCCGGCAGTACCGCCCGTACGTAGATCAGACGCAGCTGATCCTGAGGAACGCCCAAGGCTAACAGGCTGATGTACTTGGCAATGGCAAAATCCTCGCAGTCGCCGCTGGCTCGGGCCAGGGTTTCAAGGGGAGTGGCCCAGTACTCGTTCTGGTTCCAGGTCTGGATATCGCTGCGAAACTGCGTGCGAATATTGAAGAAAAGATTGACCTTCTCGAGTTTCTCGTCGATAGGGGAGGCGCCTGTGCCATCGATCAATCTCAGCCAGGCCAGTGCCGCCTCCAGACCCGGATTTCCAAAGCGAACCTGAGCCTGTGATCGCAGAAGGTCGCGATCGATCCGACTTTCTGCTGAATAAACAAAGAGTAAGATCAATAATGCCAACAGAGGCGCAGCAGCCTTCCGAAACCAGTGGGCACGATGCGCATCAGTGGGCGGGGCGCGGCACATTTATCGACAATTTTGACTACGGCGAGTCGGGGAGCAGGGATGAGGGTAAATGAATAATTAAGAATTGGACACAAGCTGCTGATAGTATTACTTTCAGCGAGTGGCTGGGAATTGTGACCCAGTGCTTGGTAAAACGACTAATTGTTGGGCGGATGCTGACTTACGTCACAAAAAAAACGTATGCTGCTCAGCCGAACTGCGGTTGCTGGCACTCACGGGCGTTGTCACTCGGGGATTTCCGCCGAAAAGATAGGGTGTTGAGGGAGATGGGCTTTGTTAAAAGCTAATTTACTAATAGATTCGAGGGGGTTCTCCATGCGTGATTCCAATTGGCTACGCAAGTCCGCCATTGCGGCTGCCATGATGTTTGCCGGCATGAGTGCAGGCATTGCTGTCGCGGAGTCGGAAGCAGTTCCCGCCGATTCGGTGGAAG
>JBFJJV010000163.1:0-6086 GCA_041635265.1 Panacagrimonas sp. | reverse complement strand
GCATCTGCGTGAGATACCAGATAGCATCCGAGTAGTAGGGATAGGTCGCGTGGTAACGGAAGAACACATTGAAGTCCGGCACGGCCCGCTTGTCGCCTTTCTCGTATTCGAATGTGCCAGTCATGCTGTTGGCAATGACGTTCTCATCAGCGCCAACATAGGCCGGACGCGCGAGAATTTTCACAGCTTCGGCGCGATTCGAATTGTCCTTCTCATCCAGCCAGTATGCTGCGCGTATCAAAGCCTTGGTCAAAGCCAATGTGGTGTTGGGATACTTCTCGGCGAAATCCTCGCGAATGCCAAACACTTTTTCTGGGTTGTTCTTCCAGATTTCGTAATCTGTAATGACCGGCACACCGATCCCCTTGAACACAGCCTGCTGGTTCCAGGGCTCACCCACGCAGTAGCCGAAAATGGTACCGGCTTCCATAGTCGAGGGCATTTGCGGCGGCGGAGTTACCGACAACAAGGCATCGGCCTTGATCTGCCCCGCGACATCGCCGTTGGCCGGATCGTAATAACCCGGATGAATGCCGCCGGCGGCCAACCAGTAACGCAATTCGTAGTTATGCGTTGAAACCGGAAATACCATGCCCATTTTGAAGGGCTTGCCCTGCGCCTTGTAACTATCCACCACCGGCTTCAGATAGTCCGCCTTGATCGGATGCACTGGCTTGCCGTCCACCATCGGCACGTTCTTCTTCATCAATTTCCACACCGCGTTGGAAACGGTTATGCCGTTGCCGTTCAAGTCCATGGAAAACGGGGTGATGATGTCGGCCTTAGTGCCAAATCCAATGGTGGCCGCCAACGGCTGGCCAGCCAGCATGTGCGCGCCATCAAGTTCGCCCGAGATCACCCGATCCAACAATACTTTCCAGTTCGCCTGCGCCTCCAGGGTGACGTACAAGCCTTCGTCTTCGAAATACTGCTTCTCGTAAGCAATGGCCAGCGGCGCCATGTCCGTGAGCTTGATGAAGCCGAACTTCAGCTCAGATTTTTCTGGCTCTAGTCTGCTTATTTTTTCTGAACTCGCTGCCGCGCCGGGCGCTGGCGCATCAGGCGGCTTGCCTGCGCCACAAGCGACAATGCCCAGGGCCAGTAGCGACAACAGCATTGAAGAAGTGCGCTGTGCTTGGCGCTTAATAGTTTCGCTTTGCGTTTTCATCATGTCCTCTGAATTCTCAAAAAAAAGGCGCCCACGCCTGATCCGTAAGATCACGCATGGACGCCATTGCCCGTAGTCACATCAGCGTTGTGACTGCCCTACCCAGATTGTTACAAGGCCGTCATTGGCCCGAAGATGCTTAAATCAGACTGCTCAAACTGAAAATGCTATGTCCCGCGCTATCCAGCACAGAGCGTGCCAAGGACTTCGCTCGTCGTTCCTTCACGCGCGTCCCGTACTTGGTCTGATGCCATTCTCTGCTTGCACTGTCGCCGACCGCCTCGCCCAACTGCGGTGCAAACGCAGGCCTGGATTCCCTCAAAATCCCCACTGCAACCAGACCCAGAGTTTCTCGGTATCGGTCGAGCGATCCTCAGCCCGATAGTTGCCGTATTTGACACCGCCAAGGAACCCGCTTCCTAGCGCCCGACTCAGAACCGCGCCCCACTCCGAGCCGTAGTCGAGGCTGCCTTCATCAGATTGGTAGTCGTGGTACATCGCCAGCCATTTGAATTTGCCCAGTGCGCCCGACAAAGTCGCAAAATGATCTTCAAGGCCCGTTACCGGAGTGAACAGAAACTGGTCCGTCCATCCATTGAATGCGTGCAGGGTCGCCAGCGACGTCATCAGCCCGTACTGGCCATCGTCGCTGCCAAGAACTTCCTGGGCGATTGTCAGCTTTATGCCCTTGTAACTCGCACCGAGTTCGAACAGAGTGTAATCCGCGTCGAATTCACCAAGCGGGGTTTCTGCTTCCTGCGAGGCAAATTCTGCGACGTAACTCAGTCCGAACCCGTTTCCAAAACGGTGCCCGCCGCTGACGCGAAGACCCAAGGTGTCGGCATCTGGTGTGTTGGCCGTGGTGTTTTCAAAGTCGATCAGGTAAGCGTAGCCGGTCAAAGCCAGCAATGGCGATGCCACCCACTGTGCATTGAAGAGCTGTGCATCAATATCCAGATTTGCGAAGAATATGCTGTTGATATTGGTCAAATGTGCGTACTGCAACGTCATTGCCTGCTGCGATGAATACTTTAAAAATACGCCGTCGTAAGTCTGCTCATTCTGGCGCCAGCCCACGTTTCCAACCCAGCGTGCGTTGTCAAAAATCAACTTGCTTCGGCCGACCGTTGCCGTCAGCCCCTTGATGCCTGAATAACTGAGCCCCCACTGATTGGTCTCAGTGCCATCCGGATCCGGAATCAAGGAATAAGCCACCGGCGGGGGCATGCCGGAGTAGTCGTCGATCAGTGCGGAAACGTTTTCCATCTCGACGAACGCAGACAGATCGTTCCACGCCTGGGTCCTGTAGCCCAGCAGCGTTCTCAGCGTCAGGGCGTCTGCATCCTTGAGGGCATTGTCCTGTTCGGCAGCTTCGTAACGCAATCTCAAATCCGCGCTGACATCGCCGCCGCTGAGCGCGGCCGGCAGGGTCGATAGCGGCTCTGCCTGCGCATCCACTAGAAAGCCCGTGGCTGCAATGGCGAGGGCCGTTCTGCAAAGGAAAAACTTTGTCATCTCTTGCTGCTCCCTGATGCAAATGTATTGGGCACAAAAAAGCTCGCGCAGAACCCATGAAGTTCTGTGCGAGCGTCCTTGCCCTGCGATAGATATTGTTAACTACACAACGAACCGGCGGTGGTCCCTAAAAACCTAGCGAACTCAGTGCCTGCGTCGATGGGATACTGATAGCAAAGCCTGTGCCAAGCTGATGCGGCTATTGCGCGAATGGAGCGGACACCGAAGTCGCCATAGCATTTGCCTGCCCGTGCAGGCGCAGTCGAAAGCTGGAATCGACCAGGCCCTGAAGATTGGGACGTTTCGCCGTTTGTGCGCAGCGCTGCATCTGCTGGACAAACCATCGCGCATCATCATGGTGCGGCGATAACGTTTCGCCTGCGCCGAAGACAAACTGCGGACCCAATGCGTCTGTGCTGTCATCGCTAAGGGCTGCACGTACAGAAGACTCTGGTGCGTGAATCAGACGCGCATCGACCAGCATTTGGGCGGCCTGGGCGCGGTGACCCGGCTGCTCCAGCCAACGGCCCGCCTCAATCAGCGCCGCGACCATCGCCAAATGCGCTGCCGGATTCAGTGTGGCCCAGTCGTGCGTAACTCCGAGAACCTTCTCAGCACATCCAGGGCGGATCATGTGCGTTGCCAGCACCCTGTGGCCCACGCCTTCAATTTCGGCAGCCATCCCCCAGGGCGCACCGACGCAGTAGCCGTCGATTCTGCCCGCGGACAAGTCTTGCAGGACGCGACTGGGCGGTACCACGATCAGATTCACATCCAGATCAGCATCAATTCCGGAACAATGCAACCATTCACGAAGCAGGTAATGATGGCTGGAAAAAGGAAATACATGGGCAAAAACGCGCCTCGGACGTCCGGCGGCCCGCTCGCGCTCGATAACCCTGCGCAATGCCCTGCCGGCTGCTTGCGGCTCTGTCGCCGGCGCACACATTTCCTTGTGCAATTCATTGGAGACGGTGACGCTGTTTCCATTCCGGGACAAAACTAGCGCGGTTTCCATTGGAACGCCCAGACGGTCGGCACCGAGATTGGCTGCCAAGGGCATAGGCGCCAGAAGCTGAGCCGCGTCGATCAGGCCGGTCGCTAATTTATCTCTGATGCCAGCCCACGATGCCTCTACAGAGAGGGTCACATCCAGACCCTGTCCGCAAAAAAAATCCAGTTCTCTTGCTACCAAAAGCGGGACTGCGTCTGCCAGAGGCAACATGCCGATCCGCAAATGACGGCGTTTAATCGATGCCGCTTTCATAGCAACTCTGATGCGGCGATGAGCGACCGCGCGACTTCGCCGAGCCTGATGTTTCTATCCATCGCCATTCGCCTCAAGGTTTCGTGTGCAGTGTTTTCGTCAACTCCCTTGCGTTGCATGAGCAAGCCTTTGGCACGTTCCACATCGCGACGATCGGCGAGCTTTGTCTTAGCCTTGGCAAGTTCCTGCTTGAGTCCCTGTGACTCCTGAAATCTGGCGATAGCCACTTCGATCACAGGCTGTAAGCGGTCAGCGGACAGACCGTCGACGACGTAGGCTGAGACACCGGCCCGCATCGCCCGCCGGATGGTTTCTGAACCCGAGGTTTGTGCAAACAACACAATCGGACGCGGCCGATCGCGCGAGATCTGCCCCAGATATTCCAGCGTGTCGCGATTGGGGCTGTCCACGTCGATCAGAACAATATCGGGCTGCAGCGCATCGACTGCAGAAATGATGTTGTCTGTATCTCGAAAGCGCCCGATCACTTCATGGCCGCCAGCCTGCAGCGCCTCTTCAACCATGAGAACACGATCACGATCATCGTCGATGAGCATCACACGCATGAGATTGGTTTGATAGAAAATGCCAAGAACATGAACACGGACGAGCAATAAGCGTGCCTGCGAGCAATATCGGCATTTCAAGACGCCCAAGGCCGTTTGTGCACCAATATGTTTCCCAGTTGCCCCCTGATAGCCCTTGCGGAAAGCGAATGCACCATTGTGATGTCCGCCTGTGCGACAGTGGCGAGCGGTTCAGGAATAAGTGCAGATGCTGGGATTAAATGCGGTTTAAAGCAGCTTGGCCCTTTCATCCTGGGGCGGGCTCGACATAGCATCTCCCTTTCACTCTCTATGCCGGATTAACCCATATGGACTTCGAACCCAGCCAGCGCTGCAAAGACTACGTGCGTCAGGTGCGTGAATTCATGCGGGAACACATCTTTCCCGTGGAAAAGGCGCACTGGGCAGAAATTCATGATGCCGGCCATGGCGGCAGCTGGCAGGACTGGAAGATTCCCGATCGAGTCGAGACTTTGAAAGCGAAGGCCAGGCAGCAAGGCCTGTGGAATATGTTCCTGCCCGACGACGCACTCGGTGCGGGCCTGTCGGTGCTCGAGTACGCAGCAGTGGCCGAGGAGACCGGCCGCAGCCTGATGGCGCCCGAAATTTTCAACTGCGGCGCGCCAGATACCGGCAATATGGAAGTGCTCTGGCGCTATGGTTCAGACGCGCAACAGAAGCAGTGGCTGATGCCCCTGCTGGACGGCAAGATCCGATCCGTCTTCTGCATGACCGAGCCCGACGTGGCGTCCAGCGACGCCACCAATATTCAGGCGACCGCCCTAGTCGAGGGCGATGAAGTCGTACTCAATGGCAAGAAGTGGTGGAGCAGCGGCATCGGCGATCCACGCAGCAAGGTAGCCATCTTCATGGCGCGCACGCCGAATCCGGAATTGGGCAGGAAGCAGCAACACTCCATGGTGCTGGTTCCTCTGGATACGCCGGGCGTCACCATCAAGCGCATGCTGCCGGTACTGGGTGAATATGACGAACCCCATGGCCATGGCGAGGTCCATTTCGAGAACGTTCGACTACCTGTATCCAGCTTCATTTCAGGCCCCGGCAAGGGCTTTGAAATTGCGCAGGGTCGTCTCGGACCGGGCCGCATTCACCACTGCATGCGCGCGATAGGTGCGGCAGAGCAGGCACTGGATCTCACCATCAAGCGCGGTACCGAACGTGTGGCCTTCGGCAAGAAACTGATCGATCTGGGCGGCAACCGCGAGCGCATCGCCGATGCACGCATCGCCATCGATCAGGCCCGACTGCTGACGCTCTACGCCGCATGGAAGATGGATAAAGTCGGGGCACTGGGGGCCATGACTGAAATCTCCTCCATCAAAGTTGCAGCTCCGCTGATGCTGCAATCGGTCGTCGACATGGCGATGCAGCTACACGGTGCCGCCGGCGTCTCACGTGACTTCGCGCTTTCCGGCTTTTACGCGCAAGCCAGAATGTTGCGGCTCGCCGATGGCCCCGACGAGGTCCATCGCGGCGTCATCGCCCGTATTGAAGTGGCGCGCGCAGAGAGCCTTTAACTCGCCACAGCCGTGGCGGCAACGCCGATCAG
>JBFJJV010000162.1:0-6162 GCA_041635265.1 Panacagrimonas sp. | reverse complement strand
CGGAGGTGAGAGGCCATGCTCTCGAAAAACTTAAGTGCAACTACCGATTCGATCGAGTCGAATTGGTAGGCGCGAGTGGACTCGACCACAGCGCGACAGCGCAGTGGCGCGGCCGTAAGGCCAGCCCGAAGCGAAGGGGACGATCCGAAGGATCGGACAACCCCGACCCGGAGGGGCGGAGGTGAGAGTCCATGCTCTCGACAAACTTAAGTGCAACTACCCATTCGATCGAGTCGAATTGGTAGGCGCGAGTGGACTCGAACCACCGACCCCCACCATGTCAAGGTGGTGCTCTAACCAGCTGAGCTACGCGCCTGCTGCGATACAGGGGCGCGAAGGTTACCGGGCGGGCGCGGCGGACGCAAATGATTCCTCGTTTTGGTGGCAGAGCCGAGTCCAGCGGGGCCACAGCGCACCCTGTGGACCAAAGCGATATCGGCCCTCAATCCAGCCCTCGCCGAAGAGCTTGAGAACCGAGTCGTAATAGCCTTCGCGCTCACCCGCGCTGGTGAGTGAGAGGTGGAAACGTTGTTGCAGAAGGGCGCTTGCCGCCCCGCTGGCGGCAAAAAATGGCATCAGGGCAGCTGAAAAACCGCTGGGCCCGATTCCGCGCGTCTTAGCACTGCGGATATCGACAAATTCTGGCGGTCTTCCGCGCCCGTCCAGCCGCTTTTGGATGGGGGCATAGCGCTGCAGCAGAGCGGCGCGATCGGAATCTTGAGGATGAAGCATGCCGATCCAGAGATAGACTCGAATGGCGTCGTAGCTGCCTGCGGCCACACTGCGCTCATCAGCCTGGAACCCGCCCTCGGTTGGCTTCCAGAGCAACCAGTCTCCCGCCAGACCGAGCGGCGCGCCCTCGTGCAGCACTCGCCTCGCGCCGCTGAGAATTTGTTGCCAGGTCGCATTGCCACTGTGTTCGAAAAATCGGCGCAGAGGTTGCAGTGCCTGATAACTGGGATTGAGGCGATAGCGCCCGGGCGTCTCTACGAAGCCATGTGGAGCAGGCATCAATACCGGACCGAGGCCGGGCAGATTCATCACTTCCTGATCGAGAATACGGGAAAGCATCTGCTCGCCTAGAGTGGTGTAGTCCCCGCTCTGCCAAAGTCGCCCGGCTTCGATCAAGGCGTATGCAATCCAGACATCGGCATCCGCTGCAGGATTGCGGTCTATGATGCCCCAAGTTTTCTGTTCGGATGCTTCGGTCTTGGGGTCAACACGGATTCCCCACAGCCAAGCTGGCAAGCGCGCAGCCAGATCCCCATCTGCGAGATTGTTCTGTGTCCAGTTGAGGAGCGAATCAAAGGCCGAGCGGTCATTGGCGATCAGCGCAAATAGCAGGGCATAGGCCTGACCTTCCGACACGGTGCGCTGATCTGCATGCGAGTGATCAATCACGCGGCCGTCTTCACTGACAAAATTTCTTTTGAACGTGTCCCACTGTGGCCAGCCATCACATTCGGCCTGAG
This sequence comes from Panacagrimonas sp., assembly GCA_041635265.1. Lineage (GTDB taxonomy): Bacteria > Pseudomonadota > Gammaproteobacteria > Nevskiales > Nevskiaceae > Panacagrimonas. The sequence continues at coordinate 4,690 of JBFJJV010000162.1, read as the reverse complement.
CCAGCCCCCCCAGGAGCACTGCGGCAATGACCATCAGACCGCTGGCGACGATCTTTGGAAACCGCATCAGGCTGCGCTGATCAAAACCTGCTCGCGCAGTCGTCTGACCTCGTCGCGCAGCTTGCCCGCCTTTTCGAACTCGAGGTTCTGTGCTGCGAATCGCATTTCTTTTTCCAGCTTGGCCAACTTCTTGCCCAGCAAATCAGGCGTCAGCTTGGCTTCGTAGTCCCGACGCATTTCGGCTGCCTTGAGTGTCTTGCTCTCGCCCTCCGCATCTTCGTAGCCATAGCGCATCAGATCTGCCACACGCTTCTGCACGCCACGCGGGATAATGTTGTTCTCCTTGTTGAAAGCCTCCTGCTTGGCGCGGCGACGATCCGTCTCGTCGATGGAGCGACGCATGGAGCCGGTCATGCGATCCGCATACAGAATGGCCCGGCCCTCCAGATGCCGAGCCGCACGGCCGATGGTCTGGATCAGGGATCGATCCGAGCGCAAAAAACCTTCTTTGTCGGCATCCAGAATCGCAACCAGCGAAACTTCCGGCAAATCCAGTCCTTCGCGCAGCAGATTGATGCCGACCAGCACATCAAACAGCCCCAGACGTAGATCGCGAATGATTTCCGCGCGCTCGACGGTATCCACATCAGAGTGCATATAGCGCACTTTGACGCCATTCTCATGCAGATAATCCGTGAGATCTTCTGCCATGCGCTTGGTCAGTACGGTGATCAGCACACGCTCGTGCTTTTCAGCGCGAATTCGGATCTCGCCCAGCACATCGTCGACCTGTGTCCCGGCAGGTCTGACCTCGACCTGAGGATCCACCAAGCCGGTCGGACGCACCACCTGCTCGACGATGCAGTCCCCCGACTTTTCTTTCTCGTATGGCCCCGGCGTCGCTGACACATAAATGACCTGCGGCACGAGCTTCTGAAACTCCTCGAACTGCAGCGGGCGATTATCCAGCGCGCTGGGCAGGCGGAAACCGTAATCGACCAGTGTCGTCTTGCGGCTGCGATCACCCTTGTACATGGCGCCCAGCTGCGGAACCGTGACATGACTCTCGTCCAGGACCACCAGCGCATCAGGCGGCAAGTAATCGAACAGGCAAGGCGGCGGCTGACCCGGCGCGCGTGCGGACAGGTAGCGACTGTAATTCTCGATGCCGGAACAGAAGCCGACTTCCTGAATCATTTCCAGATCAAAAGTCGTGCGTTGCTCGATCCGCTGCGCTTCGATCAGCTTGTCTTGGGAGCGGAACCATTTCACGCGCTCGCGCATCTCCTCCTTGATCTGGCTGAACATCGCTACCACTTTTTCACGCGGCGTCACATAGTGCGACTTGGGATAGACGGTATAGCGCGGCACCTTCTGCCGCACTTCGCCGGTTAGCGGATCGAAAATAGAGACGGATTCAATCTCGTCGTCGAACAGCTCAACCCGAACGGCCTCCTCATCCGATTCCGCCGGATGGATATCAATCACATCACCGCGAACACGATAAGTGCCGCGTACCAGATCCATTTCGTTGCGCGAATATTGCATCGAGCTGAGCTGGCGGATCAGGCTGCGCTGATCAATGGCATCACCCACTTTGAGATGCAGGACCATACGGAAATAGCTTTCCGGATCACCCAGACCGTAGATCGCTGAAACCGAAGCCACGATGATGGAATCGCGGCGCTCCATCAGTGCCTTGGTCGCTGACAGGCGCATCTGCTCAATGTGTTCGTTGAGCGAGCTGTCCTTCTCGATGAAAGTATTGGTGCTGGGAACGTAAGCCTCCGGCTGATAGTAGTCGTAGTACGAAACAAAATACTCGACCGAATTCTCAGGAAAGAATTCCTTGAACTCGCCGTACAACTGCGCAGCCAAGGTCTTGTTCGGGGCGAGAATCAGGGTCGGTCGCTGGACCTGGGTAATCACATTGGCGATCGAATAGGTTTTCCCAGATCCGGTGACGCCAAGCAGCGTCTGATGTGCGATGCCATCGCCCAGATTTTCGACCATCGCTTTTATCGCCTGCGGCTGATCACCGGCAGGCGGCCAGTCACTTTTTAGCTTGAACAGTTCGTCGCGTCGATGTTTCAGACGGACAACTTTCAGGGATTCGTTTGGCGCTTCTTTCATGGCAATAAAAAGGGCTGCGTCATCGAGACGCAGCCCTTCGAGTTTATCCTCTCCTGCTCAGGCTGCCAGCGTCGGATAGTCGGTATATCCCTCTGGACCAGGCGAATAAAAGGTATTCGGGTCAAAGCCATTGAGTTCGGCCTTTCGTGCAAAGCGTTCCACCAGGTCCGGATTGGCCAGGAAATGTTTGCCATAGACGATGGCGTCGGCGCGACCTTCAGCAACGGCTGCCTCGCCGGACTCGCCATCAAAACCACCGTTGAGCAACAGTGCACCAGAGAATACCTTCCGCGCCATTTTCTGCAATTCTATTTCTTCCGGGCGGTCCCACTGGTCATGCCGCAATTCAAAGTGACCCAGCTTGCGCATTTCAGCCTGTTCCAGCACATAGGCGAGCATGGCTGCCGGATTGGAATCCGATGCATCGTTAAACGGCACCAGCGGCGAAATGCGGACTCCGACGCGGCCCGCACCCCAGACATCAATGACCGCGTCGAGGACTTCAAATAACAAGCGTGCGCGATTCTCGATGCTGCCGCCATAGGCGTCGCTGCGATCATTCATGCCGTCGCGCAGAAATTGATCGAGCAGATAGCCGTGTGCACCGTGCAGCTGCACGCCGTCGAAGCCTGCTTTCTTCGCATTTTCTGCGCCCTGTCGGAACGCCTTGACGACGCCCGGAATTTCGTCGGTCCGCAGTGCGCGCGGCGTTGGATAGGCTTGTGGCCCCTTGGGCGTATGGGTGACCGCATCGCGAATGGCTTTGGCCGACGACGACACTGGCTCCACGCCGCCGTTGATGTCGGCATGGGTGGCCCGGCCCGGCTGCCACAGCTGCATGGCAATCCTGCCGCCTCGGGCGTGCACGGCCTCGGTCACCTTGCGCCAACCTTCGACGTGCGCATTGGAGTAAATGCCGCCCTCGCCCATAAAAGCGCCGGCCGTCTCATCCACCATCGTGCATTCGGTAAATATCAGGCCGGCACCTGCTCTTTGGCCGTAGTACTCGACCATCAATTCGTTGGGAACGTGCGTTGATCCGGCCCGGGCGCGGGTCAACGGCGCCATGAGGATGCGGTTGGGCAATTCGATATCACCCATCTGGAGTGGTGTGTGCAACGTCGTCATTCGTTTTCTCGGTTCGAGTTTAGGAGGTTTACCAAGGCAGGCTTTGACCCATATGGAAGAAGCCGCCATTGGGACCATCGTCGGCGATCAGCGCCATTGCGACCGATGATTTGGCGCCATCACTGACCTCGAGGGGCGCAGCGACACCACCCATGTCAGTCTTGACATGCCCCGGGTGGATGGAATTCACCTTGATGCGGGTCTGGGCAAGCTCGTGCGCCAGCTGCACCGTCCACGCGTTGACCGCCGTCTTGCTGACATTATACGCAGGAAATTTGACCGGGTAATAGGGACTGGCCGGATCGCTTTGATCGGCAATCGAGCCGAGAAGGCTGGACACGTTCACGATGCGGCCGGCCGACGATTGACGCAGCAAAGGCAGGAAGGCCTGGGTCACCGCCACCAGTCCAAACACATTGGTCTCGAAAGTCTTGCGCCAGGTATCCAGCGTCTGCTCCGATGCCGGGCGATCCATTGTGTCGCACATCACGCCGGCGTTGTTGATCAGAATATCCAGCCGCCCGTGACGCTTCTCCACTTCCTGCGCCGCCGCTGCAATGCTCGCGCTATCGCCCACATCAAGCTGAAGCCATTCAACCGGCATGCCCCCGGCCTTGAGGTCCTTGGCCGCGGCCTCGCCCCTGGCAAAGTCGCGGCTGCCCAGGATCGTGCGCACACCCTTGGCAGCAAGCTGCCGAACCGTTTCCAGACCGATACCCTTATTGGCGCCCGTAACCAGAGCGATTTTTTCCTTCATGCCTGTCTCCTCTTGTTTTCGAACACGCCGCTGAGCCTGTACAGCGCTTATGAGCGACCGCTCCCGCGGTCATGGTGTGGCACTGATCGTCGTCATTTCAAGTGGGTCGCGCTAGAGGCCAAGGCCAGCAACTCGAGCCCCAACCGCGCGTTCCCGGCTGCTGGGCGGGCAATTCCCAGGATCACACCCGAGTCCGGAGGGCCGCCGGCGCGCTGGTATCAGGCACATCGCAAGGGGCCATTTGACCGCCCAAGCCCGCGCCAAGTTAAAAACCTTATCGAGTCCCACAAAAAAAAAGCACGGCGATTACCCTTTCAAGTGATCGCCTTGTCCGGTGTCGCTATACCCTGGTTAAACCAGAGCCTGATCCTCAGGGATAGTAAGCCCCGCCGCCTACCCCAGGGGGTGTGCCGCCACCGGCGGTGTACTCACCGCGGCTCGCACCGCCACCACCACCGGCATCAGCTCCGCCGCCGGCGTATGGGCCGGGTCTAGCGTAGTTGTAACCGCCACCACCGCCCGTGTCGGCTCCGCCGCCAGCGCCGGTACCAGAACTACCGTCCCAGTTACCGTAGCCACCGCTGCCGCCACCGGCAGCACCGCCGCCGGCATAGGCCCCGTCTTGCGCGTAGTTATAACCGCCACCGCCACCAGTATCGGCTCCGCCACCGG
>JBFJJV010000161.1:0-6190 GCA_041635265.1 Panacagrimonas sp. | reverse complement strand
GGTTCCCGGACCCGAGGCGCAAACGGTGCCCGAGCTACTGCATCTGCCCACTCCTGTGGTCTTGCTGGCCCTGCTTGCAGTACTGGTCGTCGTTGGTTGGTTGACTCGAGATCGCACGAAGGCAAAGGCCTCAGCTCCATCCGCCTCCGCCGTAGGGGAGGCGGCAGTGCGATCAGCTTGAGAAATACTGGAAGCCCCGATCTTGGCCAAACGATCAACGAGATTTAAGGAAAAGTTAATGCCTGATAAAACGAAGCAGAAAGCCAGAAAAGCACCAGGAAGTCTGGCACAGGCTGCGGCAGCACTCGGTTTCATGCTGAGCGCCGTCGCAGCGATGCCAGCTGCCGCCGAGGACGCAAAGGCAGAAGCCAGCGCGGCGAGCGATGAGCAAGCCGATAAGCGAGCCGAAGCTGAGTCGAAGGACAAGGCCGAAACGCCTGCTCCGCCGGCCAAAACCAAGAAGCGGCGAAGGCGCGGTCCCTGCGACGTTTAGTTTGCTTTGCAGCGCGTGTCCAAGATCGGCTTGCCTCCTGCAGAACTGGAATGGGAGCTGGCGCGCTCGTCAAAAGCGCTCGCACGAAAGTCCGCCACGAAGATGGGCGAGCTGCTCGAACTGATGAGTCGCTTGGCCCGCGAGAAACGCACTGTTCTGGCCGAAGTAATCGGATCCGAAGTGGGTTCGGTGCCCGCGTGGCAGCATTGGCCGGATGGTGGTGCATTGGATCGGCAGACAGGATACCGCTGGTATTACCACTGTCATCCAGAGGGGCAGGGCCATCGGTTGGAACACGGGCACTTTCACCTCTTTTCGGAGCCGCTTCCAAGGCAGGGCATCACCCATCTCGTCGCCGTATCTGTAGATGGACACGGCATGCCTCTGGCCTTGTTTGCCCCGAATCGCTGGGTGACGAATGAGCGATGGCAATCGGCGCCGCAGGTTCTGCGATTGATCGCTCGGTTTGCCATGACCTTACCCAGGGGCTTGCGCCCGATTCACCAGTGGTTGTCTGCCTTGCTGCAGACCTATGCCATTCAGATTCGAGCGCTGATTCGTTATCGGGACACGCGATTGCTCGAGCTAGAGCAAAGTGCCCGCTCAAATGTCTTCGAAGATCGGCGCATTCAGGTCCTGAGTCGCTGTCCCGTCGACCTCTGCGCACAAGCGATGCTGCTGGAGCGTCTGTCGGCATGATTACGAAGCTTTCCATTCATTCAGGAGTCCGTCGTGAATAAGCTCATACGCAGTCTGGCTGTTTATTTGCTGGGGGTAGCGGTGATGCTGCCTGAGATCAGTGCTGGGGCTTCCTTGCCTGGGCCTGTGGTAGATGCCAAATGGCTCAACGCGCACAAGAGCGAAGTGATCATCGTTGATGTACGCGATGATCTGAGTGGATGGGTGATCGCGCCACGGTTCATAGAAGACGAAAAGACCGGTTTGAAGACGCTGAGCGAGGTGGGCGGGCATATTGAGGGCGCGCTGGCCCTGGACTTTGGCCAGGTCAGAGCCAGCAAGTCGATCGAAGGCAAGAAAATTGACAAGCTGCTGCCAGGAAAAGCGGAAGTTCAAGAACTTTTCCAGGCTGCTGGCATCAACAGGGGGCGACCGATCGTCATCACTTCACCCGGTGAGGCTATCGACCAGATTGAAGCCGCCGCGCGTGTTTACTGGACCTTCAAGTATTATGGTGCGGAGCAGCTGGCGCTGCTGGATGGCGGCAATGCAGCTTGGCTCAGTGCGGGATTTCCGGTGAGTACTTCGGCTCAGGGCAAGTTGGCCCGCGGCAGTTGGGAAGCCACAGCGGAGCGTCGGGAGATGCTGGCTGAAGCAGCTGACGTGGAGCTGGCGATCAAAAACAAGGTGCAAATCGTGGACGCGCGGCCATTGCCGCAGTACTTAGGACTTTTCTACAAGAAACCCTCTGTTTCAGCTGGGGGGCATCTGGAAGGCGCGCGTAATTTTCCAGGTGATGTGCGTTTCCGCTCCAGCGGGGTGGCGCAGGTTTTCCTGACCGCAGAGGAATACCGTGGTGTATTGAAGGCCACAGGCATTGCGGCTCAAGCACCGACTGTCACGTATTGCAACACCGGACATATGGCATCCGGCGCGTGGTTTATTCAGAGCGAAATACTCGGCACCAAGAACGTCCGACTCTACGACGGCTCCATGCACGAGTGGACCACGCTCGGCAAACCGGTTGTCGGGCTGGGAGGCTGAGTGAATCTTGCGCTGCAGTCTCATGTGGGGATGCGTTCGCCGCATCCAAGGCTTGCAATGCCGTGTATTGGCGGATTGTCCTTGATCGAGTAATCAGGAAGCTGGAAGCAGGTCTGTTTCTGTCCGTGTTGGCTGTTGAGCGCGAGCGACCCGATAGCGGCGAGCAGCAACTGGTGCTTGGAATCTGATTCAGCTCAGATCAGCGCTATTCGTCGATGGCGAGTCGCCGCGCAGTATCAAGACGCAAGCGCTCAAGCCGCCCGGGTCGCGATTAGCTCGACGAGTCCACAAAGCTTGATGTCAATTCTGGTCAAGCACTGAGGATTCGCACAGCAGGAGCGGCTTGCTTAGAGTCAGCGGTCAGTTGTCGTTGGAATCCCGAGCGATGCTCGAAAATTCGGTCAATGATTCGACAGCGCGAGATGACATTATGGGTCGGTCCATGGTGGCTCGGATGCCGACTCGAATTTGCACAGTTGAGGGACTGGTGAGGCCAGTCCGAGTCGAAAAGAAATTATTTTAGACGTGCGAATCAGGTACGGGCGGGGGTATACTTTGGCCGCTAATGATAGTAGGGTTAGAACCCGTTTCGGGGGCCGGCTTAAGCTGCCAAATATGGCCTGGCAGGACATTTGGTCTGGCGGTAGTCATGAATAGGAGACATGTCTGATGAGTTCGGAGGAACGCCAAGCAGGACGGGTGCGAAAAGCGCCTGAAAATTTTCTGGCGCCCGAGTTCCTCCTGGAACTTCGCAAGAAGGGGATCAATGAGTCTCGGCGCAACTTCATGCGCAAAAGCTTCGTTGCGGCCAGTGCGGCTTTGGCTGGCGCTCCCATGGTGAATGCCTTTGCGGCAGCTGAATCTAAAGGCGACCTCAACATTCTGAATCTTCCGCCCTGGTCCAAGATGTTGGGCAAGCCGGTTGCTTCCAATCCCTACGGTAAGCCATCAAAGTTTGAGTCACAGCTTGTGCGGCGGGAATCTCCTGGTCTGGCCAGCGTGCCACAAGCCTCGGTGGCCTTCACTCCCTTGCAAGGCATGTTCGGCATCATTACGCCGTCCGGCTTGCATTTTGAGCGACACCATCAGGGCTGGGTGGACATTGATCCGTCTAGGCATCGGCTGATGATCAATGGAATGGTCAAGCGTCCACGGGTCTACACCATGGATGATTTGATGCGTCTGCCCTCGGTGTCACGGATTCATTTTCTGGAATGTGGTGCCAATGGTGCGATGGAGTGGGGTAACGTGGCGGTGCCAACTGTCCAGTACACACACGGCATGTTGTCAGGGTCTGAATTTACGGGTGTGTTGCTGTCAACTCTGCTGGAGGATGCCGGCTTTGATCGCAAGACGGCCCGCTATGTTCTGGCTGAGGGTGCGGATGGATCCAGTATGACTCGTACCATCGGGATGGATCGCGCCTTGGACGACGCCATGGTCGCTTATGGGATGAATGGCGAAATGTTGCGTCCCGAAAACGGCTATCCGCTACGCATGGTCGTGCCCGGAGTGCAGGGTGTGTCCTGGGTTAAATGGCTGCGTCGCATCGAGGTTGGCGATCAGCCCTATGCGACCAAGGACGAAACTTCGCACTATGTTGACCTGATGCCAGACGGCATGATGCGTCAGTACACCTCTATTCACGAGGCGAAATCGGTTATCACCAGTCCGTCAGGGGGGCAGAAACTCCTTAACAAGGGTTTTTACAACGTCACTGGCCTAGCCTGGAGCGGCAAAGGTCGCATCAAGCAGGTCGATGTGTCCTTCGATGGCGGCAAGAACTGGAAGATCGCACGACTGGAAAATCCGATTCTTCCTAAGGCGCTGACCCGCTTCAATGTGGACTGGGTCTGGGATGGCAGCCCCGCGATTCTGCAGAGTCGAGCCATCGATGAGACCGGTTACGTGCAGCCGACCTATCCGCAATTACGCGAGGTCCGGGGTACGCGCTCTGTCTATCACAACAATGCGATTCAATCGTGGAAGGTGGAAGACGGTGGTGAAGTCTCCAACGTGCAGCTATGAGCGCGGCCATGCGTCCTCTGTTCATGCTTCTGCTGCTGACTTATTCAGTTTCAGGCGCCGCTGAATTTTCCGGCGTGGGCCGAGATGCCACCGATGCGGAAGTGAAAGCTTGGGATATTGATGTGCGTCCAGATTTCAAGGGGCTTCCGCCGGGCTCTGGTAGTGTGTCCGATGGTGAGACGCTTTGGGTCGATAAATGCGCCAGTTGCCACGGCGATTTTGGCGATGCGAATCATGTATTTGTGCCCTTGATCGGCAATACGACGACTCAGGACATTGAAACTGGTCGTGTCGCCTCGCTCAAGGCAGGTGGCAGCGTGCGTACAACGTTTACCAAAGTTGCGACCGTTTCGACTTTGTGGGACTACATCTACCGCGCCATGCCCTGGGATGCTCCGAAATCGCTGAGCCACGATGAGGTGTACGCGCTACTGGCTTATCTGCTGAATCTTGCGGAGGTGGTGCCAGCAGACCATGTGCTATCCCACGAGAATATCGCGGAGGCGCAGGCGCGTATGCCCAATCGCAATGGCATGACACGGGAGCACGGGCTGTGGGATATCAAGGGAAAGCCGGACACAAACAATTCCGCCTGCCGAAAGAACTGCAAGCAGGAAGTGAAGATTCTCTCCGAATTGCCCGACCACGCACGTAATGCGCACGGCAATCTGGCTGATCAGAATCGCTCCTTTGGAGCCGTACGTGGAGTCATTACCGATCCCGATGCAGCAGAGAAAGCACTGGTCGCCACAAGCCAGCCGGCTGATCCGAATTCAAGCAAAAAAATCAAAGCCATCATTGCGGCCAATGGCTGTACAGGCTGCCACGGGATGAACAAAAAGATCATCGGGCCGGGATTCAACGAAATAAGCGAGAAATACAAATCACGCGCTGACAGGCAAGTTTATCTGGCTGAAAAAATCGCCAAAGGCGGTGCGGGCGTTTGGGGCACAATTCCAATGCCGCCACAGGCGCATCTGTCGGGAGCAGATGTCGAGGCGATCGCCCGCTGGATTGCCGAAGGAAGTCTTCCATGAGCGCCATACGCTACACGGAAGTTGGCGGTGGACAGACGGGCATTTGGAGCACTTGCACCGCCACATCGACGCGGACAGTGGGGCGAAACCACCAGCCAACTCAGCTGGACTTAATGATGATGAAAATGTGAGCGTGATTTACTGAATTTCGACGGTAAGGCGTTCCGAAACCATTCGCAAGAGGAGTAATGATGAATCTGCAACGTAGGAATTTTATACGGCTTGGTGCCGGCACCCTGAGTCTTGTCGCTAGCGGGCTGTTGTGGCCGCTGCGGGCCTTGGCCAGCACGCTCGAGGGCGCGTTTAAGGCCAAGAGCGTAGATGGGGTGTTCAAGGAACTCGGATCTACACCTAAGCCGAGCGACGAGATCACCTTGATCACGCCCGATATTGCTGAAAACGGCGCCGTAGTGCCTGTGTCCATCGTCAGCAAAATAGCCAAGACTGAACAGATCATGGTGCTGGTAGAAAAGAACCCGAACCCAATGGCGGCTTCTTTTACCATTCCCGATGGCACCGAGAGTTCAATCAACACGCGCGTTAAGGTCAGTCAGACCTGCAATGTTTACGCGATCGTCAAAGCGGACGGCCAATACTACAGTGCCATGCGCGAGACCAAGGTCACGCTCGGCGGCTGCGGCGGCTGATCAAAGCATAAGGAGAAATTATAGATGGGAAGCCCAATGAGAATTCGCGCCACCACCACCGATGGCGTAACTGAAGTCAAAGCCCTGATGTCACACCCGATGGAGACGGGCCTGCGCAAGGGGCCGGATGGCCTTGCGGTCCCGGCCAAATTTATTCAGGAAGTGACTGCTGTACACAACGACAAAGTCGTACTGTCTGCACAGTGGGGGGCCGCGGTTTCGCAAAACCCTTTTATTCAGTTCAAATTCAAGGGTGGTGTGCC
>JBFJJV010000160.1:0-6323 GCA_041635265.1 Panacagrimonas sp. | reverse complement strand
CCGTGAGCCAGACCTGTCCATCGCGTTGGAGACGCTGCCACAAGCAGCGCTGATTTATCGGCTATCAGGTGATGACAATCCCCTGCACGCAGACCCCAAGGTTGCACGGGCGGCCAAATTCGACCGTCCTATCCTGCACGGGTTGTGTACGTTTGGCGTGGCCGGCCATGCGCTGCTCAAAGCACTGAACTACGACGTCAGTCGAATAGCTTCGATGCATGCGCGTTTCACCGCACCGGTCTATCCCGGGGAAACGCTATGCACGGACATCTGGCGTGACGGCAGCATTTGGTCCTTTCGCACGCGCGTTGCTGAACGCCAGACGATCGTGCTGGGCAACGGTCGATTGCAGCTTCATTCCTGAAACGATTGCTCACTAAAATTCAAGATATGACCGAGAAAAATAGATTGGATCCGCAGATTGCCGCACTTATCGAGATGTTTCCGACGATCGGCTTTCAGAAAATTCTGGGGATCGAAGTGATGGAAACGTCGGCCGAACACGCTGTCGTTCGTTTGCCTCATCGCATGGATCTATGTGGCGGTGGCAACGCACTCCATGGCGGTGTGATCTCCAGTGTGCTGGATCTCACTGGCGCACTGGCGGCCTGGTCCGGTCATGACGTTGCGCGCGGGATGAAAGCGTCGACCGTCTCGCTAACAGTGAACTTTGTCGGGGCCGCGATGGGCGACGCAATTCTTGCTACTGGCAATGTGCGTCGTCGCGGCAAGGAGCTGATTTTCTGCGACGTTGAAATTGTTGAAGACACAGAGCAACGACGCCTGGTGGCTACAGGGTCGATGATTTATCGCATCGTTTGAATCCGTTTTACGCACAATTAATTTTATTAATCTTAGACAGAGGTTGTCATGACATACGAAGATTTCGAATTTCTCGCTTTTGAGCATCGCAGCAATGGCGTGTTGGTCATCACCATCAATCGCCCGGAGGTAATGAATGCAACCAATGCGCGTCTACACTGGGAGCTGACCAAGATTTGGCAGGTCGTGCAGGACGACGCCAAAACCAAGGTTGCTGTCATTACTGGCTCAGGTGATCGCGCGTTTTCAGCGGGCGGCGATCTGGATTGGATCAGCAATATGGTCGGTAATCCAAAAGAGATCAGTGTTGTGATGCAGGAAGCGGCCGATGTGGTCTACAGCATTATGAATTGTGAGAAGGTGGTCATTTCCGCCATCAACGGTGTCGCCGTCGGCGCTGGTCTTGCTGTGGCCATGCTCGCTGATATCAGCATCATGGCTGAGGAAGCCAAGATCACCGACGGTCACGTCAAGCTGGGCGTCGGCGCCGGGGATCACGCCGCCATTATCTGGCCGCTGCTGTGCGGGATGGCAAAGGCAAAATATTATCTGTTGACGGCCGAATTTATAGATGGAAAGGAGGCAGAGCGTATCGGTCTGGTGAGCGCCTGCGTGCCCAGGGCGCAGTTGATGGACAAAGCACTTTCCGTCGCCGATAAGCTGGCCGCAGGTAGTCAGGGCGCTATTCGCCTGACCAAGCGTTCGCTGAATGGCTGGATGAATATGGCACGCCCAATTTTCGAGAGTTCGCTCGCTATGGAAATGCTCTGCTTTCTTGGTGAAGACGCTCCGGAAGGTGTCAAAGCCGTGCGAGAAAAACGAGCGCCCAAGTTTCCTTCGGCTCAATAACGAGAACGCGCGATATGAACTTTGAACTCAGCGATGAGCAACGGATGATCCTGGAGTACGGCGACAAGGTGTCGCAGCAGTACGATCGTCGCTACTGGATGACTTATGCGGAAAAACATGAGCCGCCAAAAGAGTTGTTGGCCCAGATTGCCGCCGACGGTTTTCTCGGTCTGATGGTGCCGGAGGCTTACGGCGGTGCCGGTCAAGGCATGATGGAAATGGCTTTGTTCATGGAGGGGCTTTCCAATAATGGTATTCCCCTCCTGAGTCTGGTGACCAGTTCCACCATGTCAATGGCGCTGATTGCAATGCATGGGACTGAAGAGCAGAAGCAAAAGTACCTGCCGGATGCCTGCCGCGGTGACATTCGGTTTTGCTTCGCCATCACTGAGCCCAATGCCGGGTCCAATACGATGGAGATAACCTCTCTTGCAAAACCTAATGGCAAGGGCTTCAGCCTCACCGGGCAGAAGACCTACATCACGGATGCGGATTCAGCCGATTACGCGCTGGTCGTCTGTCGCACGAAGCCGCATGGGGAGGTCAGCCGAAAGACCGATGGCTTCACTTTGTTTATTGTGGATATGCATGCCAAGGGCGTGAGCAAGACGGTCATTCCGGTCAGTATCCCTATGCCGGAGTCGCAGTGGCAACTATTCTTTGACGAGGTGCAACTCAGCGAGGCAGATGCACTGGGCACGGTCGATGACGGCTTCAAGATTCTGTTTGATACGCTCAATCCCGAGCGCATCATCCTGTCGGCGCTGTGCGTCGGGCTTGGACGATTTGCTTTGCGCAAGGCGGTGGCCTATGCGAACGAGCGAAAATTGTTCAAGAAAGTGCCCATAGGTGCTTATCAGGGTTTGCAGCATCCGCTGGCGATGGCGCATTCGGAAATAGAAATGGCCGGGCTAATGACGCACAAAGCGGCTTGGGCCTTCGATCAGCGCTTGCCGGCTGGAGAATTCGCGAATCTAGCGAAGTATGCAGCGGCGGAGGCAGGCATTCACGCAGTAGATGCCTCACTCCAGTGTTTCGGTGGCAATGGGTTCACAAAGGAATACGGAATCTTTGACCTCTATCCGATGGTGCGCCTGTTACGGACCGCGCCGCTGAATCGCGAGATGGTGCTGAATTACATCGGAGAGAAGGTGATGGGATTGCCAAGGTCTTACTGAGGGATCTATTCACTCTCAGGTCTTCTGCATGTGAGCACGGCGGTCGGCTAACGCGGCCGCCCGTTAATGCTGATCTACTGTCGATCACTATAGGGCGGGCAGGGCGCGGAAAGGGCTCGCGTCCTGTGAAATTATCCGCCCGATTCGGGTTTCCGAGTTGGTCAGTTTCGTCATCGATAGCCGAACGCAGATTGCTCAGATAATGCAGTCATTGGTCCTGCCCGTTTTTAGAAAACAGGCGGGACGCCATCACGATCAACGGGATCAATCCTCGTTCGCAGCGTCATCAAGGGCAAACCAGGATCGCTTGCCGGTCGTGTTACGGCATTGATTTTAAAATTTCCACATTATGTTGCCCCAAGCTCGGGCTCGGCGATGCGGTCGGCCGAGGTGCGCCGTCGAACTGGATAGGCATGCCGCAAGCGGGTTTGCCTTGAGACCAGTCGATGAGCTTGCGTGCTTTGATTTGTGGGTTCCGCACTGCTTCCTTCATATTGAGGATTGCGGAGGCACAAGTGTCCTCATCTGCTAACAAAGCCTCCCATTCATCACGGGTTTTCTGGCCAATCAACTCTTCCAGGGCCAAGCGGAGAGCTTCGCTCTTTGTGCCGGCTGAATGGGGTAATTCCAGCAGGTCTTTACGTCCGGCCAAAGTGCAGAAATTGACGAAAAATTTTCGCTCCAGCGAGCCCAATGCCAAATAGCCACCGTCCGCGCACGGGTACACCCCGTAATTGGGAATGGCGCCGGAGAACGTGCCCGTGCCCATCTCAGGAACGCTTCCACAGCCTCTCAGTTCGCTCAGCGTGGCGACCTGTAGCGCCATTGTGCAGTCGAGCATGGCGATGTCCACAAAACAGCCTATGCCGCTAGCGCGAGCTCCGATCACCGCGGCGAGGATGCCAATGACGCAGCTCAGTCCACCTGCGAGGTCTGCAACCTGGTAGTCACCTAGCTGCGGCGTTCCATTGCGTGGACCGTTCTGCGCAAGTTCGCCTGCATAGCCGCGATAGTTCATGTCGTGACCAGGCCGATTGCGATAAGGGCCACTGTGGCCGTAGCCGGTGAGCGATGCAAAAACCAAACGCGGATTGATCTTCTTTAACGTTTCGTATCCGCAGCCCAGGCGTGGAAGCACATCGGGCCGAAAAGTATCGACCACGACGTCGGCGTCAATGACCAGCTGTTTGAACTGTGCTAGCTCGTCCGCCTTTCGCAGATCGAGCGTTACCGATTTTTTGCCTCGATTGACCTGTTCAAAAAGCTCGGGAAAGCCCCGTGCATAATCCCCTCCATCGGGTTCTTCGATCTTGATGACTTCGGCACCGAGCTGCGCAAGATAGAGCGTCGCAAATGGGCCTGGAAGCAGGCGGGAAAGATCCAGAACGCGGATGCCAGTCAGCAGTGGGTTGGTTTGCACGAAAGCTCCTTAGCAGGTTGATGACAGGCGATGGCTTGCTGCGTGCCGCTCGACGTTGTTGTCCATAATATTTGCATTAGGCGGAGCTAAGGCCTCCGTTGTAGCTGGAGTCAATGACTTCTCGACAACCCGTGAAAGCGCCTCCCGCTCCAATGTTCGGGCAGTGCCCAGACGCGATGCCAGAGCTAGCGTCATTAAGGGGCCCAAGGCGGTGCGGCCGGGCTGATCGGCAGTTGCCGTTGACACGACCTTCAGTCGATCGCTGCGGTCCAGATCAGGGTTAAATGGATGCCGATGGTCGTCGGCTGGCAGTGACCCCCACCAAGCAGACCCTGCTGAGGTCGATTCGATCAAATCTGCCGTGGCGGAAATCAGCTTCACGAAGCGGGCAGGGTGCGGATCAGTCCGTCTTGTGCGCTCGAGGCCACAAGCCTGCCTTCGCGATCGTAAATCGTACCGCGCGAGAAGCCGCGACCGCGCTGAGCGGTTGGAGAATCCATGACGTATAGCAACCAGTCGTCCGCGCGCAGAGGGCGATGGATCCATAGTGAATGATCTACGGTTGAGGGTTGCATATTGGGTGCGTACCAGGGGACGCCGTGTGGTCGCAATGAGGTGCCGAGAAAGCACAGATCACTGGCGAATGCGAGTAGTCCGTAGTGCAGCCGGGGATCATCGGGTACCGGGCGGCAGACGCGGAACCAATGCGCGTAGTGCGGAGGGCGCACCTGGTCACCAAAAACGCCATCGGGGTCCAGAGGATGGACGTCGAGACCCATTCGTTGTGTCATGCTGACTTCAAGCATCGAATGGGGTACTGAACCTGTGCGCTGAACCCAATTTTCTAGCAGCGCACTGGTACTGAGCAAAGACTCTGGAGCGGGAGTAGCCGGCATCTGCATTTGATGCTCGAATCCATTCTCTTCGCGGTGGAATGAAGCCATCAAACTCAGGATGACACGCCCTTGCTGTAGTGCATTCACACGACGCGAAGAGAATGCACCTCCATCGCGCAGCCGATCCACCTCAAAAATGACGGGTTCGTCAGGTGTTCCGGGTAACAGGAAGCAAGCGTGCAATGCGTGCGGGGCGCGCTTATCAACCGTTAGCTGAGCGGCCATTACGCTTTGCGCGAAAATTTGTCCGCCATAGAGGCGACGCCGACCGAAGGCGAGGGGCTGTGCGCGGAAACTGTCAGCACTGAGCATCTCAAGATCGAGAACGCTGAGAACGTCCGCGACCGCATCGTTGGCGATGGAGGGTGGCGTCATGCCGTATTACCCGAAGATTTAACCATTGCTGCCAGTACTGCGTAGCAGGGAATCTATTGCGCGTTCGAGCTGTACGAGGTTGCCGCACTCGCGGACACTGTGGCAGCAAGGCGCGTAGCGGGGCATTTCAGAGTCGCCCAGTGACCAGAAGTTTCGCGGCTCGGGATTGAGCCAGACCACCCGCCGCGCGCGTTTGTGTAGCTCGCGCATGACTTCCACCTCCGGTGCAGCATGGTTGTTGCGAGCATCACCAAGGATGATGACTGATGTGCGCCGGTCTAGTTTGGGTAACTCCTGTCGCGCAAAGTCTCGCAGCATGGTGCCGTAATTGGTTCCGGTGCCACCGACCTGGTCGAGCACACCTTCGACGGCGATGTGTGGCGGATCACGGTCGAAGAATGCCGAGACATCAACTAGTCGGTGAGTGAAGGCGAAGCTACGCATGTCCGGCAACACGTCCCGCAAACCGTACAGTAGTAGCAAAAGGAATCGCGCATAAGTTGCGACCGACCGGGAGACGTCGCAAATGGCAATGACCTTGGGCTTGGAAATAGGCCGGCTCTTCCAGCGTGTCTCGAACAGCACGCCGCCATAGGCCACGTTACGAGCCAAGGTGCGACGCACGTCCAGTACGCCATGGCCCCTGCGACGCTGGCGCAGTGTGTGTCGTGTTGCCAGACGGCGCGCGAGCTTCTGTATCAGGCGCAGCATGCGGTCGAAATCCCGTCGCTCTATGTTTGACAGGCTCTGCGTACTCAGAGTGGTATCCCGTAGTTTTTCTGT
>JBFJJV010000159.1:0-6546 GCA_041635265.1 Panacagrimonas sp. | reverse complement strand
TTGCACGCTGATTGGTCTGGGCCTGACCGCGGCCATGGTCGTAATCACTGAGTACTACACCTCGACCGAATACGGTCCGGTGCAGCAAGTGGCCAAGGCGTCTGAAACCGGCCATGGCACCAATGTGATCGCCGGTCTGGCCGTTTCAATGAAATCTACCGCCGCCCCGGTTATTGCCGTCGCGGCTGCTATTTATAGCTGCTATGCACTGGCTGGCCTGTTCGGCTTGGCCATCGCCGCGACCGCCATGCTCTCCATGGCCGGCATGATTGTCGCTCTCGACGCTTACGGCCCCATTACCGACAACGCCGGCGGCATCGCGGAGATGTCGGGCATGGACAGTTCCATCCGCGAGACCACCGACGCACTGGACGCAGTTGGCAACACCACCAAGGCCGTCACCAAGGGTTACGCCATCGGCTCTGCCGGTCTGGCGGCGCTGGTCCTGTTCGCCGACTACTCCCACAAATTGGTGGACATGGGTCTGGAAGTGAACTTCTCCATCGACAACCCGCAGGTGGTGATCGGCCTGCTCATCGGCGGCATGATTCCCTACTTATTCGGCGCCATGGCCATGCAGGCGGTTGGGCGTGCAGCGGGTGCGGTGGTTGAGGAAGTGCGGCGTCAGTTCCGAGAGATTCCCGGCATTATGGAAGGCAACGGCAAACCAGAGTACGACAAAGCGGTCGACCTGCTGACCAAGTCGGCGATTCGCGAAATGATCCTACCCTCCATGCTGCCGCTGTTTATTCCGATCATCGTCGGTCTGGTGCTTGGCCCGGCTGCTTTGGGTGGACTGCTGATGGGCACCATCGTCACCGGTCTGTTTCTGGCCATCTCCATGTGCACCGGCGGCGGTGCCTGGGACAACGCCAAGAAATACATTGAAGAAGGCAATCACGGCGGCAAGGGCTCTGAAGCCCATCACGCTGCCGTCACCGGCGACACCGTAGGC
This sequence comes from Panacagrimonas sp., assembly GCA_041635265.1. Classification (GTDB taxonomy): domain Bacteria; phylum Pseudomonadota; class Gammaproteobacteria; order Nevskiales; family Nevskiaceae; genus Panacagrimonas. The sequence continues at coordinate 5,591 of JBFJJV010000159.1, read as the reverse complement.
GATCCGTACAAAGATACGGCTGGCCCGGCCGTGAACCCGCTGATTAAAGTGACCAATATCGTGGCACTGCTGCTGGTGCCGCTACTGGGCTGATCCGCTTGCTTGATCGCTGAACAAAAGCCCCGGCATTGTCCGGGGCTTTTTTGCATCTGATCGGAGCATTCCGCGACAGAGACAAAGCGCTGCCGCACTAAAATGGCGGGCCGTTTACGGCCTTTCTCTATGGGCATCGACATGACAGAAGAAGCTGAGTTGGCGCGCCTAACACGCGCCGCGCGCAACCGCGTGCCACTGGATGCGGCATCTTTTCTTGCGCAACATCCACCGGAACGGATTTCATTGGTTCTCGACCGATTGCCGAAAGTCTTGGCCCAACGGATTCAGTCCCATTTGCCAGAGGATCTTCAGGAGCAGACCACCGCCATTCTGGATCAGGTGATCGTCAGCAGCATCGAACAATTGATGGAACCGGTGCAAACGCTGCTGGCGGAAACAGCAACGGTTGAACAGGCAATTGATCACATCCGAACGCACCCCAATCCGGATCAGGTGACCTATTTGTATGTGACAGCAGAAGACGAGAGCCTGAGCGGCATGGTTGTGATTCGCGATTTGCTGCTGACGGCTCCCGATGAAGCTCTTTCAAAGATCATGCTGCCTGATCCATTCCGCTTTGCCGCTGACATAAGCGTGGACGATGCCGTGAAGGCGGCGATGGCGCGCCAGTATCCCGTCTACCCCGTGGTCGATGAGAATCAGCGCATGATCGGACTGATTCGCGGTTGGCGATTGGCGGAGCGGCAGGCGGCCGAGATCAGCGCACAGTCGGGAAAAATGGTGGGGGTAGGCGAAGGTGAGCGCATTCAATCCGGCTTGTGGACCGCATTTCGGCTACGTCATCCCTGGTTGCAAGTGAACCTGATGACCGCCTTTGTCGCCGGTCTCGTCGTCAGCCTGTTTGAAAGCACCATTGGCCAGATCGTCCTGCTCGCTGCCTTCCTGCCTGTGCTGGCCGGCCAGTCTGGCAACACCGGCTGTCAAGCGCTTGCGATCACCCTGCGCGGCATCACTCTAGGTGATGTAGAAGGCCTTTCACTGGGCCAATTGCTGCGCAAGGAGGTGATGCTCGGCGCTATCAACGGACTGCTGACCGGCCTGGTTGCAGGCGCCGTCATGTGGTGGATGGCCGCGCGCACCGGTAGTACAGACGCGCCGATGCTGGCACTGGTGATTCTGCTCGCCATGACCGGAGCCTGCATGATTTCGGGGCTCTTTGGCGTATTGGTACCCTTGGCGCTGCGCCGGTTAGGTGCGGACCCCGCAACGGCCTCCAGCATCTTCCTGACTACTGGGACCGACATCGCCGGCATGGGCCTGATGCTGACACTTGCCACGGCCCTGATACTTTGATTAGGCCCGACTAGGCCTATTTGGAAAGCGTTTGCAGTGCTTCTTCGCACCAGTCGATGCCGGTTTCCTCAGTGCGAATGCCCAGACGCAAGCCCAGATACCGACCTCGCTGTCTGTCGCTCAGTTTCTCCGCTTGCGGATAATGCTCTGCCATCACCCGGCGATAATCTGCCAGCCGCTCACGATGCTGCGCGAGCCGATTTTCCAGTAGCCGTGTAATCACCGGCTTTTCAACAGTACCAAGCGCAAAGAGTTTGACCAGCAATTCTTCTTTGACCGAGGGCGCCGGACTGTCCAGAGCGGCCCAGTGCTGTATAGCCTCCCGTCCGGCTTCCGTGATGGTATAAACGATGCGATTGGGCCTATCGGCCTGCGCTACCTTGTTGGAAGAAATATGGCCCTTGTCTGCCATGCGATGCAATTCTGAATAGATCTGCTGATGACTGGCGCGCCAAAAGAATCCAACCGTTCGATCAAAGCGCTTGCCTAATTCGTAACCGGTTTGCGGCTTGTCCAGCAGAGTCACCAGAAGGGCGTGAGACAAGGCCACGAGGATAGTCCGGGCTTAGGCAGAGAGCTGCAGCAGACGCGAACGCGCGTCTGCATATTCCTTCTGCAGTAGAGACACACGCTCAGCTACGCCGACGATATTTTTCACGCCAGCAATGCCCTGCCCGCACCCCCAGATATCTTTCCAGGCCTTCTTGGCCTCGAGGCTGCCAGAACCAAAATTCATTTTGCTGACATCGGACTCAGGCAGATTGTCCGGGTCCATTCCAGCCGCCTCGATCGAAGGTCGCAGGTAGTTGCCGTGTACGCCAGTAAAGAGATTGGAGTAGACGATGTCATTTGACGCGCAATCAACGATGGCCTGCTTGTACCCTTCAACCGCATTGGCTTCATGTGTTGCGATGAAGGCTGAGCCAATATAAGCAAGGTCCGCGCCCATGGCCTGCGCCGCCAGAATGCCGCTGCCCGTCGAAATCGCACCGGAGAGCAAGAGTGGCCCCTCAAACCATTCACGAATTTCCTGGATCAAAGCCAGCGGCGAAATCGTGCCCGCATGCCCGCCCGCACCCGAGGCCACCGCGATCAGGCCATCAGCGCCTTTTTCAACCGCCTTTTTGGCAAAGCGGTTATTGATGATGTCGTGCAGGGTGATGCCGCCGTAGGAATGGACCGCTTCATTGAGTTCGCTACGCGCACCCAGCGAGGTAATGACGATGGGCACTTTGTATTTCACGCACAGATCCAGATCGTGCTGAAGACGATCATTGGATTTGTGCACGATCTGGTTCACCGCATACGGTGCAGCCGGCCGATCCGGATGCGCCTGGTTGTGCGCGTCTAGTGCCTCGGTGATCTGCTTCAGCCAGACCTCCAGCTTTTCCGCTGGGCGCGCATTCAGAGCCGGGAAAGAGCCGACGATACCGGCCTTGCACTGAGCAATGACCATCTCCGGGTTCGAGATGATGAACAGAGGCGCAGCCACAGCCGGAAGGCGTAGACCATTGTTTTTTGAAAGTATTGCGGGCAGCGACATAGCTAGACATTCCTGATGGCGATCTTGGATGCAGGGAGCTTATATACATCGCCCTGCATATGCAATTATTTGCATATTTAGCGCACACCCAAGGACACCAAATCAGTGCTCAACTACTAAGGACCCACCGTGTCCCCCCATGCCCTACGCCGTCGAAGTGGCGATCAATAAAAACCGCTTAGGTCGCTTTCCACACCAAGGGTAGAACGGAAAATATTTTCGACTGTAGCGCCTCTCAGAAAAAGCACTCTGCAAGGCTCATCACTGAATCTCAAACCCCTCATAGCCCTTGCTCGCAACCTCTTCACAGGCTTGTCGATATGCACCAACGCCGATGTAGGACAGCATGCGCCGGGGTTTCCCGTCGATATTTGCCCCGGTCCACCACGAGTCAATCTTGTAGATGAGCGTCGGGGTGGTGACTTCGTCGTGATGCTTGACCCAGTTGGCTTCAAATTCCTGGGTGGCTTCGATGACTTTTTCTCTGCCGTGGGTTTCCACATGCTGGATGCAGTTGGCGATCCATTCCACCTGCTGCTGCACGCAGGTGGGCACGTTGCAGAAGGCGGCAGCCGGGGCCAGTGGCGCGGCCGACATAAAGAAGTTGGGAAACCCATGTTTCTGCATGCCCATGGCCGTCGTGATGTCGCGATCCCACAGAGATTTGAGAGAGACGCCGCCTCTGCCGCGAAGATCAATTTTGCTGATGGCTCCCGTTGCGGCATCAAAGCCGGTGGCCATGATGATGATGTCGAGCGGGTATTCACCTTCGCTGGTTTTGATACCGGTTTCGGTGAAACATTCGATGGGCGCGCTTTTCACATCGATGAGTTCAACATTGTCGCGGTTATAGGCTTCGAGGTAGCCCGTATCCAGCGGCGGGCGCCGCGTTCCAAAACCGTGATCGCTTGGGACCAGCTTTTCGGCGAGTCCAGGCTTCTTGATGCGGGCGCGCATCTTGTCGCGAACAAATTCGCTCACTTCAAGATTAGCGGCCTCGTCGACCAGAAACTCCAGATAGTTCGCCGCAAACATTTGCAATGAACCATCCGCCCACAGGTTTTCAAACAGTTTGCGTCGCTCCTCGGTCGTGGTTTCGTTCCATGGTTTTGTCTGTGCGTCGTAGTGATGTCCCGTCAGTGTCGTCTTCACCGCCTCTTTGAGCCGTGGGTAATTGGCTCGCATCTCAGCGCGATCCGCATCCGAAAGCTTGGGGTTCTTCATGGGGATGGCGTACGTCGGTGTGCGCTGGAACACGAACAAGTGCTTCACCTGGCTGGCGATGGTCTGAATCACCTGCACGCCTGTGGCCCCGGTGCCAATCACGCCAACACGCTTGCCGCTGAGATCAATGCCTTCTCGCGGCCAGCGCGAGGTGTGCAGCAGTCTGCCCTTGAAAGTTTCAACGCCTTTGAACGGCGGCAACTTGGGTTCGGTCAGCAGACCCAGGCAGGACAAAAGGTATCGGCAGAGGACAGCTTCGCCCGTGTCGGTGCGCACGCGCCAGACTTTGGCGCTTTCGTCCCAATGAGCAGCGCTCACACGAGTGCCGAAGGTGATCAGCTCGCGGATTTTTAGCCGATCCGCCGCGAAATTCAGATAGCGCTCGGTTTCTTCCTGCGCCGGGAAGCGTTCGCTCCAATCCCAGTCCTTGAGCAGCTCGTCAGAAAACCAGTACTGGTAGACCTCGGAAGTAGAATCCGTACGGGCACCGGGGTAACGGTTCCAGTACCAAGTGCCGCCAACCGAAGTGCCGGCTTCGAAACCCCGCACATTCAAGCCTTGCTCGCGGAGGCGATGCAGGGCGTAAAGGCCCGAAAAACCAGCGCCGATAACAACGGCATCCAAGGTTGCCGTATCTGGCCTTGCGTTCGAATTCATATGCGCACCCTCCAATTGCTCGTATCGGCATCATGTCTCGAATGTACCTCATCAGGTCACAAACGACTTATTTGGAATTGCAGGACTTTTGCGTGGATCCCTCCCCGACCACTACCCGGTCAGAAAATGCACCTCCTGACAGCGCGGTTTGGCCGAGACGAATTGCGCGATAGCGTCTCGATCGCCCAACGCTCGGAAGCGCGGCCCTCAGCTTTTGATTTTCTCCCTTCCGATCCATTCAACGCGGTACAGATCGCGACGACGATCCAGATAATTTCTGACAGAGCCTTCGTTCTGCAACGTCTTCAGCCGGGTCAGATCCAGATCCGCAATAAGCGTCATTTCAGTATTGGGAGTGGTCTCCGCAATTACGGCGTCGTGTGGAAATGCGAAGTCCGAGGGCGAGAACACTGCGGTCTGTGCGTACTGAATATCCACATTGTCGACCATCGGCAGATTGCCGACACTGCCTGCGATCACAACATAACATTCATTCTCGATCGCGCGCGCCTGGGCGCAACGTCTGACCCGCAGATAGCCATTCTTGGTATCGGTCCAGAAAGGCACAAACAAGATCTGCATCTCGTGTTCGGAAAGAATGCGCGCGAGTTCCGGAAACTCGACGTCATAACAGATCAGCACGCCAATTCGGCCAAAGTCGGTCTCGAAACAGCGCAGGGCATCACCGCCCTGCATCACCCAGTCACGTTTCTCGTGCGGGGTTGGATGAAGCTTGTACTGACTGTCCACGGTACCG
>JBFJJV010000158.1:0-6616 GCA_041635265.1 Panacagrimonas sp. | reverse complement strand
GCGGTTTTTTTGGGAATGCAGTGCTCAATCTGCTGCTGACGACGCACGTGATGTAGCGATGCTGTCTTGTGACTTAATCCTTTAGCGTGCCAAGACCGCAGGGATATTTCTTCTGGAGATTCCTCGCTGGAATTTCCTCGCGCTCCAGAATCTCACTGGCTGAATCAGCGATACGCAATGCAGCTGTATCAATGATTCAGCGTCGCTCCGTTTTTAAGACCGACTTTCTTTCAGGCCCCCGTAGCCTCGGAGGGCTGAGGTGAAGTCTGATCGAGCCAGTCTTCCCATCCTGCTCTGCGATTGGCCTCGCGCGCGAGGACGCGTTCTTTTTCGGTGGCAAAATGATGATCCCAATGACGCAGCCTCGGTTTGGCGATGTAGCGGAACCAGATCGGCGGCACCAGACCACTCAGAAAGCAGATAAAAAGTGAAGGCATTTGCGGGCCTGTGGGCACCGGCTCTAACTTGTCAAACCGAATGTAGCTGTCGAAGTGATGGTTGATGTGGTTGGTGATCTCGCAGCCCAGAGGGCGCACAACGGCTCCCAAGTGATTCCACGCATGCTGAACCTGGATTTCTTCGTCGTCTGCGCGAATCAGGCCGTAGTGCTGCATATAGTTCAGCCCTTCCATGAAGAAATTTCCGGCAATCATTGCCGCTAGGCAGATCGTCGCCGGAATGATTCCGCCAGCCAGCCAACAAATGGCCATCAGCGCGATCGGCATCAGCACCTGCTGATAGCCGATATTCCGCCAGTTCCAGGGCGAAAGCCCGCGTCGCCGCAGCGCCTGGCTGCTGTGATGAAAGGTGTCCTTCCAAGAGGCCGTCCGAGCCTGGATTACGAAGGTATAAATGCTTTGGTCGCGTCTCGGGGTATCGGCATCGGCCATTTGCCCCACAAGATTATGGTGGCCAATGTTGTGACCGACATCCTTGGCAGGATCCAGGTGAAATGTGCCGAGAAAACGAGCTGTTGCGCGAGGGAACCAGTGCCGTCGGTGCCACAGCTCGTGTGCAATCGGCAGCGTGGGGACCACACTAAGCCATCCAATACCGAGGACGCAGGCTGCGGCCTGCCATGCGGTAATTGATCCGCCTGCCGCCGTCAGCTCGCCGTACCAGGATAGGAATGCGGCGTATAGCGCAATCAACAAGGGTAGCTGGAGGTAGAGGGCGAGATCTGAAAACCACCACGCACCCAGCCGCGTGCGTGGCTTTACATCGGATGGCAGTAGCACGTCGCCCAGCATCAGGACGATGTAGGTGCCTGCAGCCAGCCAGATCCAGGCACCGCCCATGAGAAAACCGATCACGCCGACCAGCGTCGTCATTGGCATCAGGTAATACCGTATCGAATCCATTTTCTCTCTCCACTACCGACGATGGTGCAAATTTATCGCACCAAGAAATTTTTCGCTTATGGCCTCTTTCGCTGCGCTAGCACACAGCGACAACTGCACTTTAATACATATTTTGGAAAAACAAAAGCGCCTTAAAGATGCATTTAAATGCGCATCACTTCAATAATTAAGACGAGGCTTATCAGGGGTGTCGTTGCTTGTTGAGGGCACGCCTGAATGAACAATCCCGGGTGGCGAGGGCAGAAGTCTGCTCAGGCCGCTTGCACTCTGGGTTTTAGCCCGCCAAAGCGTTGAGCGACCGGCATGCGCAATCGGCTGCCGCGTTTGTCCATTGATTCGAAGCCGGGCAGGGACTGCAGATGTTTGGCGCTCAAGACGTAGGTGAGGGTGTAAATCCTTTTGCAGAGTTCAAACCCGCGCTGGCCGGCCCAGTCCGCCGGCAATAGTGAGAGCGGCAGGCGCGGATCGTTTAAATTGGTTCGGCGAAACGAGTGGATCAGAAGCGTCTGAAGCAGGAAGCCCTCATTTGGCGTGAGCGGTTCCTTGCGGATCAGTTCAAGGAGGGGCGCAAAACGGTCAATGAATTTTTCGTAACGACTGCCGACCTCTGACAGATTCCAGGACTCGAGAAGGGTCTGGTCTCCCTGGCGCTGAAGCGACGTATCTGCATCGATGCTGCGCATGAGGATCACTTGCTCCGCCAAATTGTATCGTTCGAGCAGTGCGCGCACCTCAGAGGGCGGTATCGTCGGATGAACGAAAAGACCTGCCGTCAGCGATGCAAATCCACTCCAGGTCAACTCGCGCTTGAATTCTGAACGATCCGACGATGCCTCGACTTGCCGCGGCAGAATGACCATCGTCCAGTGCTGGTCCCACTCGGCCTCCAGCGGATCATAGATGTGGCTATAGGCTTTTTCGAACTTGCTTCGTCCCGAATCGGTCAATGCATAAAAGCTTCGGCGACCTTCTCGCCGGGCACGAAGCCAACCTTCTTCAATGAGTCGGAAAGCACTGGTACGAACCAGACGTTCGTTCAAGCCCAGTGGTGCCAGAAGGTCAATGAGCTCGCCAAGCCAGATTCCTTCCGAGTAGGGTGCGATGGAGTCGCCGAATGCGGATACGATGAGCGATTTGGAACGAGGGGTTTCCTCGCTGAGATAATTGTTAATCCACTCGGAGACGCGGGACCGTTTCTTGTTCATGTTCTCGTTTGGCCTCGACGTCTGACACATTCTAAGTCGACTAATTTCTCCAATAAATTAGCATGTTGCGAATCATACCGTAAAGAATGTAACTAGCGTCATTTGGCCGGCTGCCGCTTTAGTGTGTGCTCTCGGGGCGGGCAAGGTAGACCACGTTCTAAGGTAGACCACGTTCTAAGGTAGACCACGTTCTTTTGATAAGGGATCAGAAAGCAGTTGTTGTCGCATTGTTCTGTGGGAAATGGGACGTATTGAGGCCGAAGTGATTGGCGGCCATCCACTTTTTGAGCCGCCTCCGTAGTGGGGGTCGGACTCGCAGGATCGCGCCAGATTGCAATAGGCCTTCATTTTGTACAGAGTCTCATGGCAGCCACACCCATGCGTCATGTAAGGAGTTCGCGAGTGCCGGCAAGTCTGGACCATCGCCGAAGGGGCACAGGAACAATCGCTCAGCCTGGCCGATGCAGCGCATCCTTTCGTCTTTCTTCATTTGGAATCAATTTCAGGGACGAACTCAGTTGCCTCCAAGGAAGTGAGCGATGGAGCTTGCCAGGCAGATGGATGTCAACAGCAAGCGCTGGACACGCTAATGTGAAGCAAGCTAGGGATAGTGACTCTTGCATATTGGGGGCTCAGCTGTGAATCAGCTCCGCATTGGCGGCGTGGTTCGAACCGTATTTGGACGTGCAGGTGGAGGCTTTTCGTCCATCACGCTTTCGGAATTCTCTGCGCAGCGTCGATTATCAGAATTCGGACTGATTTTTTGGGCCAGGGTAGTCGCCGTCGCGATCGGTCGCTTTCGCTGGATTGCCAGGAAATCGGTACCTCTGGCACTGGACGTAATGAGACGGTTGGTGATCGCGACCTTCAGGCAATTTGAACACGCGCAAAGTCGCTATGCCCTGAGCGTGATGAAGCTCGGTGAATTACAAGCCATGACCTTGGTTTTGGAGGGAATCGAATGAGCCAATTTAGACTGATGGCAGTGCTCCTCGCGTTGACACTCGCTATAGCGAGTCAGCAGAGCTTGAGTGAAGAAACCAGCTTGCCGCCGCCCACTGCGGAGTCTGTCAATCCCTTCACTGGCCTGTACAAGGATTTTTCGAATTGTCGTCAGCAGTATGAAGAGATGGATGCGAGGGTCGAGGCCGCCGGGGTTCGCAGTGCAGCTTATTTCAAGGTGCCGGGATTCCCCTACCTGAGAACGGACCGAGCACTTGCTTCGTTTCGGAAACAGATCGACGGTCTTTATAATGTCGCCGAGTGGGTGCGCAGAATGCGTGAACTCGACGAGGAAGCCCGATATTACGAGTACGTCAATTTGGGCTTCGATACACAAGAAATTGGATATTGGCGCTATCGGTTTCTGAACTGTGGGCGAATTCTGGCGTGGATTGAACTGCAGGAAGCCGGTGTGTGGGAGACGCTGGTCGAGAGCGTGAACCCTGCCGAAGACCAGAGGCCAGTCGAAGACGAGCCCGGCGTATTTCGAGTTATTACAAACTGGATTGAACGGGCATTCCGAATCGATGAGGAGCGCAGTACTGTGCCCTTTGATCCTTCGCTGATGTCAGATGGTGTAATTTGGCGGGTCAAGCCAGTCGAAGATTTGACTGTGCTCGACAGTCTGGCGAAAACTCTGCTGGTGAACCAGCTCGGCTATCCCGGCTTGGTCGATTCGCAATGGCGGGCTTTGGCGGAGATCCACGCGCCAACACTTGCATTCAAAAAAAGCGAGTCGATGATGGCGCCGAGTTCACTTGAGTGGCACCAAGAGCAGCTGGTGGCCAATACGAACAATCCTGCTGTTTATTACCTGTTCAGCTTCGCTCGATTCGGAACCTCCGTTCTGCCGCAAATCACCTATACCATTTTGATGCCGGATCATCTTCAGGGCGACTCGGTTAGGGGTATTGTTTGGCGCGTCACATTGGATGAGAAATTCATGCCGATGACCTATGAAACTGCGTCTGCTTCGGGTTCGGAGCACCGGTGGTATCCGGTGCAATCCTTGAAGTTGCTAGAGGGCGCGCCGTTGAATATAAGCCCTCATCAGAAAGATCTGGCCCCGGATTCGGGTCCAGTACTTTGGGTTGATCATCTAAGAGTAGCAGCGGTCACGGAAACGGCTAGCGTCGAGCAGCGGGAGTTGCCGCATTTTTTCGTACTTCGCCCCTACGAAGATTTATACACACTGCCCGTCGATGAAAAGAGTGCGTTGAGCTCCTTCGATTCGAGTGGATTTCTTCGCCGTGCCCAGTCTGCAGATTCTCCAGTTAGCGGTCGCATGAGCAGAAAAAATCTCGACGCCACGGTTCGACAGGCGGGGCACCAGCTGATCCAGAAAAATGACCCGCTCTTTTTTGATGACCCAAGGATTCTCGAAAAATTCTTTGTGGTTGGCGCGTCGAATGTGGCCCCTCGGAACTAGGTCTCTTCTAATCTGCTCTGAAAATCTGGCACCGCCGTCCCGGTTTTATCGGGATCACCATCTTGACGTTTAACTCTCGATCACTCCCGCGCCCGCAGGATTGATCTCAGGTTCAGTTGGAATCAGCCCGGCAAAAAAAACGCCCGGCTGGAATTGCGGCCAGCCAGGCGAGAATCAAATGCTGAAACGGGAGCTACTTTAGCGATCCCCCGACACTCTTCTTACGCACGCCCGAGGGACTGGATACCCTGAGCGGTGCAGTAGGTGTCGTAGAGCCAATCTGGATCGGCCTGGAATTGCGCGGTGACGCCTGCGGCTCCCTTGCTGTGATTGCACAGCGACATACGCTTGTTCTGGAAGTCGTAGATGTGCACATAGGTCCATGACCATGCCGCGTTGACGCCATCGGCACTCTTGATGAAACGCTTGCCGTCCTTGCCGCCGCCCTTGAACGTGCCGTGCGACATCTCGAAGTTCGACCAGATCTTGCCCTGACGGTCATAACGGATATTGCTGGCCGCCATGCAGTTGCGCGCGTCGACGTAGCCGACCCGTTTGGACACGGGTGAACGCGGATAGCCGGTGGGCTCGCAGCTGGTGACAATGACCTCAGGGGCCATCTCGTAAGGAATGTCGAAGAACTTCGGGTTCTTCTGGCGCGGCGGCTCCCAGAGATCATCATGCTTGGAAAAATCCGAAGACCACGGACCGAGCATCGGTTTGCGTTCTTCGATCTTGTGGTTGCCCCAGGTCAGGAAGGGATCGCCTGCTGCCCAGGGATCACTGAGAAACCAGACGGCGCCAGGAACCAGCGGCTCAAAACGCTGGTTGGCCGGGAACTGACGGACGCGACGGAATTCCGGCAGGTAACCGTACAGTTCCGGAATCTTGCGCTGGTCATAGTCCCAGATGCTCAGAAACGAGGTGCCACGGACATCGGGAGAGGCGGCGAAAAACACACTCTGCCGACGCAGTTCGGTATCTAGACCGCGGAAGACCTTGCGATCGGTGCGCGCCGTGCTGTTGAGCTCAACCCACTGGAAGTTGTAGTGGTACTCAAGGTTGCCGGCGGTGCCGTAGTCCTTCTGCTCAATTACGTAGCAGGCGTTGTCGGCGCGGCCAATGTTCATGGCCATGTTGCACCACATTTCCCGACCGTCCTTCGGATTCACAAACGGCAGGCCGCCCTGCCAGCGAGCGCCATTTTCGTCCACGAGGTTGCCATCGGCGTCCCACTGACCACGGTGACCACTTTTGACGTCTGCGACGGTCGCATCGTAATAGGCCGCGCTGACCAATTCGTACGGGTCTGTGGTCGGCTCCTTGATATAGATCGTACGCTCTTCAGTACCCGAGATCTGCTCATACACGCCCGGATCCAGCAGGTGCTTGACGTGCTCGACATTGTTCTTGTCGATGGTATCGCCCACCTTGACCTTGCCCTTGCTCTGCACCTCAATCGACATCAGTTCGTCAGGGTAGGCCTTGGTAATGTCATGGACTTCATTCGCCCAGACCTTGTCCAGAGACATCAGCACGCCTCCGCCCAAACCATACGCCACACTCTCCATCATCTTGCGGCGACTGTAATTGAAATCGTACTTGCGAATCCTCATTTT
>JBFJJV010000157.1:0-6641 GCA_041635265.1 Panacagrimonas sp. | reverse complement strand
CGAAAAGGGCGACAAGAAATTCATGGACGGCAAGCATCCGTACTGGAGCTGGGGTCATGTGACGGCGTCCAATATTCAGACCGGCGAAGTCACCCGTCTGGAACAGGTCAAGGAGGTCGGCGAGCACCGCAGTCAAGCGCACCAGCCAGATACCTACGATATGTATATGACCCAGGCCGCCCTGCATCGGCTAGGAAAGGTTTGATTCCTATTCCGTGGGGCTCGGCAGCGTCTTCCCCGGATTCATAATGCCGTCGGGATCGAAGACCTGCTTGATTTGCTGCATCAGCGCAAGGCTCGCAGGCGCAATCTCCTGTTCCACGAACTGGCGTTTTGCGATGCCCACGCCGTGCTCGCCGGAGAGCGTTCCGTCCAGTTTCAGGACCAATGGAAACAGGGCCTGCAGGCAGTCTTCGATGCCTTTCTGCTGAGCCGGATCAGAAGGGTCGGCCAGTAGGTTGACGTGAATATTGCCGTTGCCTGCATGACCAAAACAGACGATCTGAATTCCGTGCTGCTTGGACAGTATTTCGATTTCACTTAGCAGTTCGGGCAGTCGTGTTACTGGAACGACGACGTCTTCATTGACCTTGCGTGGTGCCAGTTTGCGCAGGCTGGGTGACAGGGCTTTTCGGGCAGCCCACAGGTCTGCGCGTTCTTCGGCGGTACTCGCCGTTTTAATTTCCAGCATGCCGGCCACCGTGGCGGCCCTGATGACGGCTTCGACGTCGCCGCTCAGCCCCGGCTCTTCGCCATCAATATCAATCAGCAGCATTGCGCCAGCATCCGCTGCCAGTCCGCAGTCGCGCCATGCCTGTGCCAGACGCACTGCGCCGCTATCAAAAAATTCGAGTGCACAGGGCGTTGCCGGTTGTCCCATGATGCGGGTCACTGCCTCGATGGCATCGGCGGCGCAGCGGTAACTTGCGCGCATGGTTCTCAGCTGGCTGGGCTTGGGCAGCAGCTTCAGGGTCGCGGTGGTGACGATGGCCAGTGTGCCCTCGCTTCCAATCATCAAGCGGGTCAGGTCATAACCGACGACCCCCTTGGTGGTGTGACATCCCGCGCGAATCAGTTCACCGCTGCCGGTGACGGCGCTCAGACCAAGCACATTGTCTCTGACCGTGCCGTATTTCACCGCCCTCGGTCCGCCCGCACCACAAGCCAGATTGCCGCCCACCGTGGAAAAATCGGCGCTGGTAGGGTCCGGTGCCCAGAATAAGCCGTGTTCTGCCGCCGCGCGTTGGATATCACCGTTGAGCGCGCCTGCTTCGCACTCGATCATTCGATCGCCTGCAGAGAGTTTCAGGATGCGATTCATGCGCTCCAGCGAGATCACCAGCCCCCCCGCCAATGGCACGCTGGCCCCGGTGGTATTGGTGCCACGGCCGCGTGCCGTCACTGCGATACCGTGCTTGCGGCAAATTTTGATCAGGCTCTGAATTTCCATGTCCGACAGTGCGAATGCGACCGCCTTGGGCATCGAGATCTGACGGGAATTGTCATAGCCATAGCTGAGACATTCAGCCGGATCGATGAGCAGTCGATCAGCCAATATTTCGCGCATGGACTCGAGTGCTTCCTCGGGAATATCTGCCGAGGGCTCGGAGGAGGTCAGGTTCACCGGTGATAGACCTGAGTCACTCTGAGGCGTCAAAGGCGGCGCGGATCCAGTCAATCTGGTCCTTCTGGTCTAGCGCGACCACGTCAAAGCGTACCGGCATCTTCCCCAGACGCGGTTCGCGTGAGATCAATCCACGAGTTGCCTTGATAATGCGCGCCTGCTTGCGAGCATCTACAGACTCGGCTGCACTGCCGAAACGCGAATTTGAGCGTTTGCGGACTTCGATAATGACCAAGCACTCCTTTTCCCGCATGACCAGATCAAGTTCGCCGCCCGGCGCGCGCGCGTTGCGCGAAATCAGTTCCAGTCCACGCGCGGTCAGGTATTCCAAGGCCAGATCCTCTTCACGCGCACCCTTCACAGGTCGCTGCCGCCCTGCATGCTGAGGCAGCGTAGCTCACGCTCGACTTTGCCCCCGACAATCCGCAGTCGACCGCTTGCGCCATCAATTTCACGATTGAACTGTCGGCTGGAACGCATTGCACTGGAGATCCGAAACGCATCGGCTCCCAGTGCAAACAGACGTGGCTGAGCAAGCATGGCTTCGGGAAAGTCATTGGCGGCTCGCCGGCGTAGTTCTGCCCAGTGCCCAGTACGATGAATTACCCAAGGCATGTCACAAAGGCGGACGCCGGAAAGGTGACTGCCCATGACTCCGTTATGGGCGGCAGAGAGCATGTAGGTAGTGATGTTGGAAATTTTCAGAAAGTCTAATTTGGGCAGCAGGGTGTGCGCTTCGCGCGCGCGCAAGGGCGCAAAAAGGACATCCGCATCATTTCTCGGTTGCGGTTCGAATTCGCTCCTGACCCCGAGAATCTGCACGAGTTCGCGATGTCTCTGCTCACTGGAACGAATGCTGAACAGTTGCATGAGTGGCCGGGTCAGCTCGGTTTGAGCTGTCGGGTAGCGCTCGCTGCTGCGGACCCGCCCGCCCTCGCTGGTGAACAATTGGGTGAACGAATCCGCGGCACGATTGCCCCAGTCATTGGCTGGTGCAAGGATCAGGGCGCTGCGATATCCCTGCGCGATGGCGTCTCTGGCCGCGGCATAGGCCTCGTCTTCCGGCCCCAGGCCAAATTGCACTGCCGATTGGGGCGCGTCGTCGATCTGGTTGAGCGGAATCCATGGAAGCATCGTCCCCACGGTGCGGCTGATGGCGGCGATGTTCTGTTGCGCGAGCGGTCCGATAATGAAGTCAGCGCCATCACGCAATGCCTGCCGGAATGCCTGCACCGCCAGCTCCGGATTGCTGCCGGTGTCATAGAATCGGATGGGTAAACGGGGTGCGCGCTGATCGAACCAGGCGGATACAAAGCCCTCCCGAATCGCCTCGCCTGCGGTGGCCAGATATCCGCTGGTCGGGATCAGGACTGCATAGCCGCGCCCGGCCGGGTATTCGCCATGAGCTGCGGTCCCCACTGCGGTAGTCGCGCCGGACTGGGTTTGAATCAGGAGCGCCTTCGCTGCGCCCGGATGCCCGGGGTGGCGGCGCGACCAGTCTGCAATCGCGGCTTGCGTTGGGCCGTCCTGCAATATCACCGCAAGCTCCAACCATCCGCGTGTGAGCGGGCCTTCGCTACCGAGTTTTGTCACTGCCTCAATTCCGATCGGCGTGGCAATCAGGCCGTTCCAGATCTGGTCGTGATTCTCGGCGATCTGCCTTGGGTCCCGAAGATATTGCTCGCGATTGATCAGGCTTCGTACGGCATAGACCGGCTCACCTCGTAGGAAGTAAGCCTGTCCTCGCAGCAGTTCGATGTTGGGCGCGTACTCGGGAACGTGTTTGCTGCTGCTGGGCAGTGCGCGCAGCACCGTCGATGGATTGTTGCGCACCAAGCCTATTCGGGCACGGATAATTTGCAGACGTGCCAGCCCGTCGGCGTCGAGTGAGCCTTGCGGGATGTTGGACAGATACTGTTCAGCGCGACGATCATTGCCATTTGCGATTGCAATTTCAGCGCCCTCGAGCAGCCGTGCGGCCTGTGCCTGCGCGGTGCGATCCATGCCATGCGGCGCAGCGAGCAGGGCGGTGCTTATGACAGATAACGTCAGGGCGATGATGGGGAAGATCTTCATCGGCCTGGGCCATTGAAGAGCGATCGCCAGCGGTCGCAGCGTCTATTGAAAGCACAGCGAGGTGACCCTGAATGGCGCAAGCACCACCAACGAAGGGCAATGAGGCTGAAGCTTGATTCGTAAAAATGGCTCCGAAGCGCGCTTTTCATGGTCTGGCTTGGTGGCATACGTCGCTGTGCCCGTCGTCCTCGTGAATGATTCGGGTCCAGTGCGAATTATCGCACGCGGGCGCGGTCCGGGATGAAGGACCGGGCGCCAATGACAGTTCCAGCTAAGGATATGATTCACCTTGATGATAATTAGGCCGCCGACTTGAACGACACAGCAGCAGACTCCGCTAGCGAAGTAGGCAATGGTTGTCTATATGTGGTGGCAACGCCGATTGGAAATCTCGGGGACATATCGCCGCGGGCGGCGGCAGTGCTTTCGGCCGTGGATCGGATCGCTGCCGAAGATACCCGTACCAGCGGCGTCCTGATGCGGCATCTGGGTATTGCAACGCCGCTTATTGCCCTGCACGAACACAATGAAACACAGATCGCAGACAAATTGGTCGCCGGTCTGCTGCAGGGCGCCAGTCTGGCCCTGATCTCAGATGCCGGAACACCGCTGGTCTCTGACCCCGGTTATGTGCTGGTGCGGGAGGCGCGTAAGGCCGGTTGCGAGGTGATTGCCGTCCCCGGACCCTGCGCGGCTATCGCCGCACTGAGCATTGCCGGCTTGCCCAGCGACAGCTTTGTTTTCTGTGGATTCCTGCCGGCTAAAGCGGCTGCCCGACGTGAGCGCCTAGCAAAGCTGGCGAGTGAAGCACGCAGCGTGGTCTTTTACGAATCCAGTCACCGCATCGGGGATTGCGCCGTGGATCTGGGTCTGGTGCTGGGTTCGCGTCGCGTCCTGCTGGCGCGCGAGATCAGCAAGCGCTTTGAGCAGAGCGTGCTGCTGGAGGCCAGCGCGCTGTCAGTCTGGTTGGCCGAAGACAGCAACCGCAGCCGCGGCGAATTTGTTCTGGTAATCGAGGGCGCGGCCGAGGAGGCCTCGTCAGAGGCAGAGGCTCAGCAAATTCTGCGAATACTTCTGGAGGAACTGCCTGCCGCGCGCGCGGCGAAAGTGGCGGCCCAGCTCACCGGCATGAAGAAAAATCAGCTCTACGGCTTGGCTATGAAGCTCAGCGGCCTTCCGGAAGAGTAGAATGCGCGCTGGAGTTGGCTGAACAATCGCTGCCACAGCAATGTGGGGGAGGAAAGTCCGGGCTCCGTAGGGCAGGACGCCAGGTAACGCCTGGGAGCCGTGAGGCTATGGAAAGTGCAACAGAAAACATACCGCCGATGGCCGGGCAACCGGCACAGGTAAGGTTGAAATGGTGCGGTAAGAGCGCACCGCGTCACTGGTAACAGGGGCGGCATGGAAAACCCCGTCTGGAGCAAGACCAAATAGGGAAGGTGAGGCGGACGCAAGAAAGTCTCGACACGTGGCCCACGTGCCTTCCGGGTAGGTTGCTGGAGCGATGCGGTGACGCATCGCCTAGAGGAATGATTGTTCTCGACAGAACCCGGCTTACAGGCTGACTCCTTCTATTTTTTCTTGGCGCTGTATCAGCGGCGCGCTGTTAGTCCGAGGGGGCATGCCCCCTAGAAGTCGGAGCGGCTCCCGTAACCGCGCGGCGAGTCACTGTCGAGTGGAATGGCAAGGCCAAACTCGAAATTGACGAAGCGCGGCACGCGAATGCGTAGTCCGAGGTCAAGGCTGCTGCGCACCGTGGTGTTGATGTCGTCAGCTTCAGCGTAGACATTGCCCGCTTCCAGCGTGGCGACGAAGCGTGGCCAGTCCCAGACTACGGTCGAGATAGTCGGAAATCGTGGTGCCAGCAGTGCTGGTGCAGACGATCACCAGCCAGTAGCGCGCCGGATGAAATTCGCGCGACAGCATCTGTGCGCACAGCGCTGCTGCGAACGAGTTCAGCAGAATGATCGAGCTCCAGGCGTAGCCGATATTGAGTGTCATTGATAGCAGGTCGCCACCTGTTTCGCCCAGAGTCGTAGCGCAGATTTTCATCACCCAGAACGCGATGGTGATTTGCGCCACCTTGCTGGGGTTTAGCGACCCAGTGTTGCCCTTGTTCATGAATCAGGAAGTGCCCTTGGCGATGGCGCATCCCTGCAGGATGTCTGAAGCCGCGTCGTATTCCTGAGTCTGGATTGTGAACAGGCCGAGCAGCGTGGAGAAGAGATTGTCTTGTGACAGTTGCTGCGTGCTGCGGCTGCGCAGGCAATCGGTATCTCGCTGCGGGTCCCACACGAGGAGAGGGACATGTTTTTGTTCGTCCGGTGCCAGAGCGTAGGGCAGGCCATGCAGATAGAGGCCGTTTTCGCCCAGACTTTCACCGTGATCAGACAAATAGATCATGGACGGTTCGATCTGGTCTTGGTGTTGCTTTAGCGCAGCGATCAGAAGTGAGAGCACATGATCTGTGTAGACGATGGTGTTGTCGTAGGCGTTGATAATGGATTCACGCGAGCAACGCTGCACTTCGTCCTGCGCGCAATCTGGCGTGAAGTGGCGATAGGCTTCGGGATAACGTTTGTAGTAAGAAGGCCCATGACTTCCCAGCATGTGCAGGACGATGATGCGGTCGCCGGTCTCGGTGCTGAGCAGTGGATTAAGATCGTGCAGCAGTACTTCATCCATGCATTCCTCGGCCGAACAAAATTCGGGTAGCTTGAGGTGGCGCAGGTCTTGGGTCTGAACCCGCTCGGCCACGCCCTTGGAGTCGGAATTATTGTCCCGCCACAAAACGGAAACACCTGTCTTCTGCAGTACATCCAGCACGTTCTCCTCGGCGCGTCCCTTGGCGCGGCTGAAGTCGTGCCGACCCAGTCTGGAGAACATGCAGGGCACCGACATCGCAGTTGCGGTGCCGCAGGATGAGACCTGGCGGAAACTG
>JBFJJV010000156.1:0-6703 GCA_041635265.1 Panacagrimonas sp. | reverse complement strand
AGAAGGTTGAGGCCGACGCTGTTCAGGTTTACTTTTTCGATCGGGCTGTTGTCATCTTCGTCGATTTCGGCCGCCGAAGCGGCGAGCTCTACGCCCAGGCTGCCCGCGCGGTAGCCAAACGCTGCCGTGCCTCCAAAGCCCTGATCATCCCCCGGCCAATCAGAATCAGCCTTGACGAAAGTGCCCATCGGAGAAAAGTAAAAGCCCTCCTGGATCTTATTGGGTAGTGTTTCTTCTTCCTGATTGAACTGCGCAAAACCCTGTGCGGGTGCCGCCAGGGCCAGCGCAAGCAGGCTGCCCTTCAAGAGCTTATGACTCATTTTGTAACTCCCTCATCATGTGCCGATATATTAAATAATTGATGCTGCAATGGCGCTGCCGGATCCCTTCATAATGATCCGAGCAGCGGCGGCCCGTTTTGCGACCGGGTCTAATAATCCACGAGCGACTCTAGCCGAACAAGCCCGGAATATCATTGCGAAACATACCACAAGCGACGGCGTCAGCCAGCATAAACCGGGGCCGGCACGCTGGATGATCGCCTGAAGTGTACTGAACTCAGCTCGCTCGCAGCGCCCGGCACCGGCTGATCGCGGAAGGCAGTTCGCAAGCTAAGGCGTGCTCGCGGGCAAATGACGGGATTGCTGGCCGCCGGAGCCGGTCTACATGATCTCCTTGCTGCTGGATAATTCTCCGTCATATCTGTTCCTTTGGAAGGATTGATCCATCAGCCGAGGCGGCCATCGATCGAATGGCTTGATGAGCAGTTCAAGGCTTATTAGTGTCGACCTGAGTGACCAAAGCCGCCGCCGCCGCGTTGGCTGCTTTCGAAATCGGATACCAGCTCAAACTCGGCGCGCACCACCGGCACGATGAGCAGCTGCGCGATGCGCTCCCCAGGTTCAATCGTGAAGGGTTTTTTGCCGCGGTTCCAGCACGAGACCATCAACTCGCCCTGATAATCGGAGTCGATCAGGCCGACCAGATTGCCAAGCACAATGCCGTGCTTATGACCAAGGCCAGAGCGCGGCAGAATCATGGCGGCCAGACCCGGGTCTTCGATATAAATGGCGATGCCGGTGCGGATCAGCGAGGTATCTCCGGGTTTCATGACCAGCGGTGCATCCAGCAGTGCGCGCAGGTCCATGCCGGCGGAACCCTCGGTTGCGTGCTCCGGCAGCGGCATTTCGCGGCCCAGGCGGCGATCAAGAATTTTGAGTTGAATTCGGTTCATTCTGAATCTCTGGATTGGAAATGATCGGCAATCAATTGCGCCAGTTGCGCGGCTAGGGCTTCCTTGCTGCCGTGCCCAAGCTCCGTCTCGCTGCCATCGCTGCAGTACACCGTGATCTGGTTATCGTCCTGATCAAACGCGCGGCCCTTGCCCACCCAGTTGGCGGCGATCATATTCAGGTTTTTGCGGGCAAGTTTGCCGCGCGCGTGTTCCTGCAGGTTTTCTGTTTCAGCAGCAAATCCCATCATGAACAGATCAGGCCGAGCTTCGCGTACGCGCACGATGATGTCGTCGTTTCTGCTCAGAAGAAGTGAATACTCGGCCTCATTTTTCTTGATCTTGTGCGTCGCCATGTCAGTTGCGCGATAGTCGGCGACGGCAGCAGTGCCGACGAAGATATCCGCTTGTTTCGCTGCTTCGAGCGACGCAGCGCACATCTGTTCTGCGGTTTCGACATTAATGCGCTCGGTGCCGGCCGGGGTATCAAGCTGCGTTGGACCCGAGACGAGGGTGACGCGCGCGCCCAGTGCCGACAGCGCAGCAGCCAAGGCATAGCCTTGCTTGCCGGAGGAGCGATTGCTGATAAAGCGCACCGGATCAATCGGCTCACGTGTTGGCCCTGCCGTGACGACCGCGTGTTTCCCACTCAGGGGGCCTTGGCTCAACAAATGCGAAAGATCACTGCGAATGTCCAGCGGTTCGCGCATGCGCCCCTCGCCTATTTCGCCGCAGGCCTGGGAGCCACTGCCGGGGCCGAGGATGTGGACCCCACGTTTCTGAAGTGTGGCTATATTTATTTGGGTCGCTGCATGTGCCCACATCAGGCGGTTCATGGCCGGAGCGATGAGCAGCGGCTTGTCAGAAGCCAGCACCAGCGTGGTCAGCAAGTCATCGGCACGACCGATGGCCAGTCTGGCGATGATGTCTGCGGTGGCAGGAGCGACGAGGATCAGATCGGGCCATCGTGCCAGTTCGATGTGCCCCATGGCCGCTTCCGCCTCGGCGTCCCACAGGGTGTCACGCACCGGCTTTCCGGTCAGGGCCTGAAAGGTTGCGGCGCCGACAAAGTGCTGCGCACCGCGGGTCATGACGACTTGCACTTCAGCGCCAGACTCCAATAGTCGGCGGCTCAGGTCCGCTGCCTTGTAGGCGGCTATGCCAGCACTGACGCCGAGCAGGATCCGGCGTCCGCGGAGATTGGGTGTGTCTGCAGCTGGGCTCATTGGGCGAGTTTAAGGTGCTGGATTACATATTTGCTTGCGCAACCGTAAGCGCCGCCATATTAATGATGCGCCGCACCGTGGCTGAAGGCGTCAGCACGTGCACGGGCGCGGCGCAGCCCAGCAGGATCGGGCCGATCGCCACATTATGGCCGGCGGCGGTTTTGAGTAGGTTGTAGGCGATATTTGCGGCATCCAGGTTCGGCATCACCAGTAGATTGGCGGAGCCGTCCAGCGTCGAATCGGGAAGGATGCGCTTGCGCAAATCCTCGTCCAAGGCGCAGTCGCCATGCATTTCGCCGTCGACCTCCAACTCCGGTGCGCGTTCCTTGAGTAGCGCGAGCAAATCGCGCATCTTCCGCGCAGAAGGCGCGGAGCTGGTGCCAAAATTCGAGTGAGAGAGCAGCGCCACTTTGGGGGCGATGCCAAAGCGCCGAATATGGTCCGCTGCAATAATGGTGATCTCTGCCAACTGTTCTGCCGTCGGATCTTCGTTGACGTGTGTGTCAATAATGAAAACCTGGCGATCCGCCAGGATCAGGGCGTTCATGGCGCCATAGCATTTTGAGCCCTCGGCAAGGCCGATAACGCGATCCACATACTGCAGGTGACGGCCATAGTTGCTGGCCATGCCGCAGATCATGCCGTCGGCTTCTCCCTTGCGCACCAGCATGGCGGCGATCAAGGTTGGGCGTCTACGCATCTCCAGCTTGGCGTACTGCTGGGTCACGCCGCGGCGCGACATCAGCGCGTGATATTCCTGCCAGTACTCGGAGTGTCGTTCGTCAAATTCGGTGTTGACGATCTCGTAGTGTTGATCGAGTTTGAGTCGCAACCCCAGGCGTTTGATCTTTTTCTCGATGACGGCAGGCCGTCCGACAAGAATTGGCCGTGCCAGATTCTCATCGACCAGTACTTGTGCAGCGCGTAACACGCGCTCTTCTTCACCCTCGGCCAGGACAATACGTTTGCGCTCTGGCGCCGCTTTCTTGGCCCCGTCAATCACGGGCTTCATGAGTGCGCCGCTGCGCATGGTGAACCGCTGTAGCTGGTCTCGATAGGCTTCGAAGTCCTCAATCGGTTTGGTCGCGACACCTGAGTCCATTGCAGCCTTGGCGACCGCAGGGGATATCTTGACCAGCAAGCGCGTATCAAATGGACTGGGAATCAAATATTCGGGGCCGAACTGGACGTCGCTCACACCATAGGCGGCGGCGACAGCATCGTTCTGTTCCATGCGTGCAAGGTCCGCAATGGCGTGCACGGTGGCGATTTCCATTTCGCGAGTGATGGTGGTGGCTCCGACGTCCAGTGCACCGCGAAAGATGAAGGGGAAGCACAGAACATTGTTGACCTGATTCGGGTAATCGGTGCGGCCAGTGGCAATCACGGCATCGTCACGAACTTTGCGCACTTCCTCAGGCAGGATCTCGGGGGTCGGGTTGGCCAGTGCAAAAATAATCGGTTTGTCGGCCATGCTGGCAACCATCTCGCCATTGACCACGCCGGCCGAAGACAGGCCGAGGAACATGTCTGCCCCCGCCATGATTTGGGCTAACTCTCGCTGATCTGTTTTTTGGGCAAAGCGTGCCTTGCTCTCATCCAGAGCCTCAGCGCGCTCGGTATGAATCACGCCCTTGCGATCGGTCAGCCAGATATTCTCCTGCGGCAGACCCATATCCATCAGCAGATCGACGCAGGCCAGGGCCGCGGCACCCGCACCACTGACCACCAGCTTGATGTCGCCAATTTTTTTTCCGACCACGCTCAGGGCGTTGATCGCGCCTGCAGCAACGATGATGGCCGTGCCGTGCTGATCATCATGAAAGACTGGAATATTGAGACGAGCGCGCAGTGCGCGCTCGATATAGAAGCATTCGGGGGCTTTGATGTCTTCCAGATTGATACCGCCAAACGTAGGTTCGAGCGCCGCAATGATGTCGATCAGCTTGTCTGGATCCGATTCATTGATTTCGATATCGAATACATCGATCCCGGAAAATTTCTTGAACAGCACGCCCTTGCCTTCCATGACCGGTTTCGCTGCCAGCGGGCCAATATTGCCCAGCCCGAGCACGGCGGTGCCATTGGTGATGACGGCCACCAGATTGCCGCGCGAGGTATAGCGGCTGGCATTGAGCGGGTCCGCCACAATCTCTTCGCAGGGCGCGGCTACGCCAGGGGAATAGGCCAGTGCCAGATCACGCTGATTGACCAGCTGTTTGGTCGGCGTGACGGAGATTTTGCCGGGGGTGGGAAATTCGTGGTAGCCGAGGGCGGCCTCGCGTAGGCCTTCATTGAGTTTCAAGACAGATCACGCCAAATGGTCGGATTGGGGTGCATATCCTGCCATGTGACGGGGTTGGCATTCCGGTTTGCGCGATGGCTTCTTGCTCAGTTGCGCAGCCGATAGACTGAAAAACATGTCCATCAATCACTGGCCAGAGGCTGAAAGGCCCCGCGAGAAGCTCCTGAAGCGGGGGGCTGCGGCCCTGTCAGACGCCGAGCTGCTGGCGATATTTTTGCGAACCGGCGTTCCGGGCCGTTCTGCCCTTGATTTGGCGCGAGACTTGATCGGGCGCTTCGGCTCCTTGCGACAACTGCTGGCTGCCTCAGAATCCGACTTTTGCGCAGCCAAGGGCTTGGGGCCGGCCAAGTACGTGCAGATGCAGGCTGTAGTCGAGACGGGACGGCGCGTTTTGGCGGAGGCTTTGCAGGCCCGCGACGCATTGTCGGACCCGGATTCGACGCGCCGCTATCTCAGTGCTTGGTTGCGTGATCGTGATCACGAGGTCTTCGCGGCTCTGTTCCTGGATTCGCAGCACCGGGTGCTGGCGGCGGAAGAATTGAGTCAGGGCACGCTTGACGCCGCCAGTGTGTATCCGCGGGAAGTCCTGAAACGTGCGCTGGCTCTCGGCGCTGCCGCCGTCATCTTCGCCCATAACCACCCCAGCGGAGTGGCTGAACCCTCGGCTTCCGACCGGGCGCTCACCCAGCGACTGCAGCAGGCGCTTGCGCTAGTCGACGTTCGCGTTCTGGATCACTTCGTGGTTGGCGAAGGTCCGCCGACCAGCTTTGCCGAGCGTGGCTGGCTGTAGTTTGTCCGATTCGAAATTGTAACTGTATGTTTTTATGCGCTTAATAATAGGCCTCCGGCACGAGCGCGAGGAAAGGAGCGCTTGGATGAGCTCTATCCGGCGCTGATTCGGGACCTTCTATGGCCCGGTATCGGTCGCAGTGTTGCTCCTGTGCTCGCTCGCTGGTATCGTTCGCGCCCCAAAAATGGGTCCACTAGGGCGATTTGCCCGTCCCGAAAGAGATCGTGTCATGTCTAAAGTCTGCCAAGTCACCGGTAAGAAGCCCATGGTCGGAAACACTGTTTCCCATGCCAACAACCGTGGCCGCCGTCGTTTTGAGCCCAACCTGCATACGCATCGGTTCTGGGTTGAGAGTGAACAGAAATTCATCAAGCTGCGTGTTTCGCACCACGGACTTCGTACTATCGACAAGAAAGGTATTGAGAAAGTGATCAGCGAACTGCGCGGCGCCGGACAGAAGGTTTAATTGAACCATGGCTAAAGGCAAGAAAGATCGCGAGAAGATCAAGCTGGTTTCCACCGCCGGAACCGGTTTCTTTTACACCACCACCAAGAACAAGAAGAACACGCCCGACAAGTTCGAGTTCTCCAAGTATGACCCGGTGGTGCGCAAGCACGTCGCCTTCAAAGAGGCGAAGATCAAGTAAAGCGCTCAGCGCTCAGCGCACTGCACGGCCGCATTGGCAGCAGGACTTGATTGAAGAGACGTAATGCATTGAAAAGCCCCTTGTGCCGCACAGGGGGCTTTTACGTTGATGTGCGGCCCGCACAAGTTCAACAATTCGAAGCCCTTACGCCATGACTGAAGATCAGGCCATCGTAGAACTTATCGAGGCAGGCAGGCTGTTTCACCTGCGCGGCTGGGTGCCTGCGACCGGGGGTAATTTTTCAGCACGTGTGGGCGCCGAGCGCATGCTCATCACGGCTTCGGGCGGGCATAAAGGTGAACTGAACAAGGGCGCGTTTCTGTGCGCAGACCTGCAAGGCAATGCCGAGGATGCGAGCAGGAAAACATCCTACGAGACATTGCTGCATTGCCAGCTTTATCAGTTTGATCAGACTCTTGGCTCAGTGCTGCACACACATTCCGTGGCCAATACTGTTTTGTCGCGGCAACGTGAGCGCATTGAATTAAAGGGTTATGAGCTTCT
>JBFJJV010000155.1:0-6851 GCA_041635265.1 Panacagrimonas sp. | reverse complement strand
GCCACCCGGCTGGTGCTCCCGACCCTCGCCAAAATTCA
The DNA here is from genome assembly GCA_041635265.1 of Panacagrimonas sp. Taxonomy (GTDB): domain Bacteria; phylum Pseudomonadota; class Gammaproteobacteria; order Nevskiales; family Nevskiaceae; genus Panacagrimonas. The sequence continues at coordinate 6,813 of JBFJJV010000155.1, read as the reverse complement.
ATAGACAGTTGATGGTGCCGCGGTAGCCCATCTTGTGATTCAGTCCCGCCAGCACAACATCATTGCGCTCACCATTACTATTGTCGGCATTCACCAGAAATTTGGGAACAATGAAAAGAGACAGGCCTTTGACGCCCGGGATTGAATGTCCATGCTTGTCTGCTATTCGGGCCAGGACCAGATGCACGATATTGCGAGTTATTTCTTGCTCGCCGCCGGAGATCCACATTTTGCTGCCCGTCAGTCGGTACTGCGGCCCCAACTCCGATTCACATTCGAATTCTGCGCGCGTGCTGATATCCGACAAGGATGATCCGGCCTGCGGCTCGGACAAGCACATGGTGCCGAAGAACTCCCCTTTCAGGGTCGGTTCGGCGAAGCGTTGAATCTGTGCTTCACTGGCCAATGCAACCAACAGATTCGCGTTGGCAATACTCAGAAAGGGGTATCCCGCGGTCCCTACATTCGCGGCCTGCAGATACGCCATGCCGGTTCTTTCAATAATCGACGGCAGCTGCATTCCGCCCCGATCATAGTCATGGCCGGCGGCCATCAGGCCAGATTCCGCCACCGCCTTGAGTGCCGTCGCGATCTCCGGAATCAGCTTGGCTTTGCCATCGACAAACTGAGGCTCCTCGCGGTCGGATTTCTGATAGTGCGGCTCAAATAAATCGTTGGCGATACGCTCATAGGTATCCAGCACCGCGTCGAAAGTTTCTCTGGAGTGATCCGCAAAGCGCGGCGCTTGCGTCAGTGACTCAACATCCAGCCACTCATAAAGCATGAACTCGAGGTCACGCCGAGAAAGTAGCAGACTGTCTGCACTCATATCTGAGGCTCCGCGAAATGCACAGGAATATATAAAGAGGTTTCGCCCTCTTGAGCTGGACACCCAAGAAAGACCCGCTGGCACTCGCTCACTCTGCAGAGTGCCATGATTTTGTTTACAGTCTGAACAATCCTTTTTCTGCAAGTTAGCACAGACGGTGTTTTTTACTGGCAGAGCAGGAGCATTCACCACACGGATTCCAGGCTCGGCTCACTTGCTCTTGCGACGATGGGCGCGGACAATGCTTCCGCTACTTTGGGGGGAGTACATCAGCACGCTTTCTGACCATGCGGCTTGTGATCCGGATCACCATCTCGGATGATGTTCTTCCCCGAACGCTGGGGATTGTTGGCGGCCGCAATCAAACGCCATGGACCGCAGGACGAGCGATATCATCATACGAGCAGACGGCGGCCCTCGGCGCCTGACTCGACAGGGCGACAGTTGCCTGCGGCGGCGCGCGCCCGACTCCTGCTAGCCGCTTCATCAGACGTCGAAATCTTTATGAACGCTAATTCATCCGTCCTTTTCGTCTGCCTGGGTAATATTTGTCGATCGCCCTTGGCGGAAGCGGCATTTCGGCAAGCGGTCAGGACCGCCGGCCTCGAACTGGAAATAGACTCTTGCGGAACCGGTGACTGGCATATCGGGCAAGCGCCAGATCCTCGAGCCCAGGCGCTTGCGACGAGGTATGGAGTCGATATCAGCAACTACCGCGCTAGGCAGGTCGAGCGGGCTGACTTCGCTCGCTTTACTCACATTGTCGCCATGGACCGCAACAACCTTGCTGACCTTGAGTCGCTGCGCCCGCTCGATACTATGGCGCAGATCAGTCTTCTGCTGGACCATGTTGCAGGGCGCCGGGGAGAGGACGTTGCCGACCCCTACTACGGCAATGCCGACGGCTTTGAAGTGACCTGGTCGGACGTCAATGCCGGCGCCGCTGCCCTGCTCAAATCGCTGACGGGCCAAGCGCCCTCGCAATGGCGCTCAGACTAGCTGAATCCGGCGCAGCGCTGCTGGGGGCACAGCTCGTATCTGCGCGCCCATTAGCAGGGGGCGATCTCTCGGCCATCGTCGGCATTGAACTCGAAGACGGGCGCATGGCAGCCGTCAAGAACGGACCGTCGCCACCAACGGAAGCGACCATGCTGAAAGCCCTGTCGGATGCGTCTGCGCCGGCACCCGAAGTCCTTGCTGTCAATAATGAAATACTGGTGCTGTCATGGATAGATGGCAAGGATTCAGTCAGCAGTGCGTGGTCAGCCCTGGGGTCTGTCGTTCGCACCCTGCACTCAGCCCAGGGACCACGCTACGGATGGCCGTTCAACTACGCATTTGGCGCACTCGCGATCGACAATACCTGGAGCCAGAACTGGCCTGATTTCTGGCTACAACGGCGCTTGCTGCCGCTTATTGACCCAAAGCTGCCGCCTGAACTGTCCCGCAGAATAGAGAAGCTGGCATCGGATCTTGCCAACAGACTTCCTCAGCATCCGAAACCATCGCTCCTTCATGGCGATCTCTGGAGCGGCAACATCATGGTCCACAATCAGGGCATTGCGGGCCTGATTGATCCAGCTTGTTACTACGGCGACGGCGAAGTGGACATCGCCATGCTGCAGGTATTCGACACACCCCCCGACGCCTTCTTTAACGCCTATGGTGCGCTTCCACACGGATTTCGGGAACGCCTCGCCATCTATCGGCTGTGGCCGGCATTGGTTCATGCCCATCTGTTTGGCCCATCCTACTTTCCTCTGCTCGAGGAACAGCTACGCCAGGCCGGCGCATAAATTGCTGCTTCCTCATGCGCATTGCCCCCTTGAACCGAGGTGCAAACGATGCACTAATGGAAGATAACTTAGGGAAATGACCAGCACTCATGAATAAAACTGAAGCAGACAGCAATACATATACCCCGCCAGCGGTGTGGAAGTGGAAGAAGGAGAGCGGCGGAAAATTTGCCAGCATCAATCGTCCGGTCGCCGGCGCGACGCATGAAAAAGAGTTGCCGGTCGGAAAGCATCCTCTGCAGCTGTATTCGCTAGGCACGCCCAACGGCGTCAAGGTCACCGTCATGCTCGAAGAACTATTGGCCAGCGGACATAGCGCCGCCGAATACGACGCCTGGCTGATCAACATCAACGAGGGAGAACAGTTCTCCAGCGGCTATGTTGCGATCAATCCGAACTCAAAAATTCCGGTGATGGTAGATCGCTCGACACCCGAACCGACGCGGGTATTCGAATCCGGATCCATCCTGCTGTATCTGGCAGAAAAATTTGATGCTTTCCTGCCAAAAGATCATCGCGGTCGTACTGAGGCATTGAACTGGCTGTTCTGGCAAATGGGATCGGCACCTTATCTCGGCGGCGGCTTTGGTCATTTCTACGCCTACGCGCCGAGCAAGATGGAATACCCGATCGACCGCTTCACGATGGAGGTCAAACGGCAGCTGGATGTGCTGGATCAGCATTTGGCAAAACACCAATATCTGGCCGGCACTGAATATTCGATCGCGGATATGGCGGTATGGCCCTGGTATGGCGCGCTGGCAAGAGGCTTGCTGTACGACGCCGGAGAATTCCTCGACGTTCAGGGCTATAAGCACGTGAATCGCTGGACTGCCGAGATTGCCGCACGCCCTGCCGCTCAGCGCGGACGCAAAGTGAACCGGCCCTTCGGTGCGCTTTCAGACCAGTTACTAGAACGACACGACGCCAGCGATTTTGAATTGCGAACGCAGGACAAATTAGTAGCGAAGGAATAAATTCAAATTGCGCGCCTGCGCGTAAAGATATCGAGGACTCCATCATGGCAATACCGGGCAAGAGCCAGACCACGCAATTGGACGCCGTCGTCATCGGCGCCGGATTTTCGGGTCTCTATCAGCTCCATAAATTACGAGGACTGGGATTGCGCGTGCGCGCAATAGAAGCCGCGCCCGGAGTGGGGGGAACCTGGTACTGGAATCGTTACCCCGGTGCCCGCACCGATTCTCCTTCGCATGTCTATCAATACTGGTTCTCTGACGAGTTACTGCAAGAGTGGGACTGGAAGGAGCGCTTCCCGGCGCAGGAAGAAACCGAGCGTTATTTAAATTACGTCGCGGACAAATTCGATCTGCGCCGCGACATCAGCCTCGGAACACGGGTAGATGCCGCCAAATGGGACGAGGCCACTCAGCGCTGGGAAGTGCGAACTGACAAAGGCGAACGCATCAGCGCCCGCTTTCTGGCGAACTGCGTCGGCACCTTGTCTGCACCAGTTACGCCTCCTTTTCCCGGAAGAGATTTGTTCAAGGGTCAGATCCTGCAAACCGCGCGCTGGCCAAGCGAGGGTGTGGATCTCAAGAACAAGCGCGTCGGCGTTATTGGCACCGGAGCAACCGGGATCCAGGTGATTCAAACCGTGGCGCCCGAAGTGGCAGAGCTGACGGTATTTCAACGAACGCCAAACTACGCGATACCGATGAGCAACCCCGAATACAGCAAGACCGAATTTTCCCAGGTTCGGGCCAATTACCCGGCTACGCGGGAGATGGTGCAAAACTCATTTGTCGGCTTCGACACGGATGTCCATCCACGCGACTTTCATGATGTGCCGGCTGCAGAGCGCCTCGCATTAATGGAGGAACTGTGGGCAGATGGTTCGCTCAAGCTCTGGATGGCCGGTTTCAAGGAAGTGTTCACGGACAAGGCGGCGAATCTGGAGATTTCCAATTTCGTCAGGGAAAAAATCAGGGTACGCATCAAGGACCCTGCGATGGCCGAAAAACTGCTGCCGCGGGATCACGGCTTTGGCACCCGCCGGGTCCCGCTGGAGAACGGGTACTTCGAGACCTTTAACCGCGACAATGTAACGCTGGTAGACCTGCGTGCCGAGGCGATTGAATCCATTACTGAAACCGGGATTCGCACATCCGCAGATGAATATGATTTGGACGTGCTGATTTTTGCTACCGGCTTCGATGCCGGGACCGGCCCGCTGAGCCAAATCGATATTCGCGGACGCAACAACATCTCGCTCAAGGAAGAGTGGCAACGCGATATGCGCAGCACCATGGGCCTGCAAGTTCATGGCTTTCCCAATATGTTCATGACCTCGGCACCGCTGGCTCCGGCGGTCGCGTTCTGCAATGCACCAACCTGCGTACAGCAACAGGTGGAATGGATTACTGATTGCATCGAACACGTCCTAAAAAAGAAAGGATCATGCATAGAGCCGACAGCGGAAACCGAGGCCAAGTGGATCGCACATCACGAAGATGTCGCCAATATGACCCTCTTGGCAACAACCAAATCCTGGTATACCGGCGCCAACATCGAAGGCAAATCCAATCGTCTGCTGGGCTACATCGGCGGCGTCAATGTCTATCGCCAGCTGTGTGATGAGGTAAAGGCCAAAGACTACGAAGGGTTTGCAATCACTTAGTCCGAATAATGCGCGAGGGATCGCGAGCGATTGCGAAGTTTGCAGCAAGCCTCTCGCCGGTTTGGAAGCAAAAGCCTAGCCGTAGCTAGGGTTTTGCTGAAGGCCAAACGAGGCGCAGCGAAAAACCGCAAGGGCCGCGATAGATGGGCACGGTGACAAGACGAGACCGTCTTTTTCTGCATTAAAATTTAATATTCCGCATCCGATGCGGTCATTTGCGCTGCAGTGCCCATGACCCTCGTCAATTATTCGGGTCTGTCCGGCGAAAGCTGCAAGAAGATATCGGCATTCAATCGGCCTGCTTGACGCACCGTGAATCGGAAACTGCGAAGCGCGCTCTGATCAACGTTCTGCTCAGCAAGCACGATCTCAAACGGGGCATCCAGTTCAACAAATTGGTGAAATTGAAGGCGGCCGCCAATACAGAACATTGAGCAGGGAGATTGATCTCCCTGCTCATAGGCCGCAAGGCGATGTGCCGCCTGCAAGCCGCAATCCAGCAACTGTGCCGCGTTGACGTGATCGCCCGAGCCCGTATGGAAAGCGTGCTGCGGATAAAACCCCTGCTCGAGAAAGACCTGCGCCAGAAGATGCAGCTGATCACCTTGCATGAGCGGGTCGGAAACAAAGACAGCCCCGCCATGATCGATACCAAGCAATTGTGGACGGGCAAGTTCGATTTTCCGGGCGCCCACTGCCTTCAGCACGGCTTGACGACTGCGATGACGCCAGGCTTTGAAGTCACGATCAGAAAAGCTGAAACCCGAACCCTGCATGGCGATGGCGTGCTTACCGTCATCAGTAAAACAGTCCATCTCAAAATGCATCTTCTGTCCCGCGGCCTGCGCTTCCAAAATGCCTGTCCTTGCAAAGCGCTTGACCCGAACCGGGCAGCCCCAAGCGTAATGCGTGAGCGCACTGAATTGATCGGCAGGCAGTGCATGCAGAGCCCGCCCCGCGGTCACGGAGGCAAAATACTGGTACTGCTCAATCAGGACCGGATGCTGCGGCGGCAGGATCAGCCACGGCCAGCGATTTCCATCCAAGTCGAACTCGAATGAAACCGACCTGTCCTGAATCGTTTCAATGCGAGCAAAGTTATGCTCGTACGGAAACGTGGGATCCAGTTCAGTGGGATTCAGTTCAGTCTTGCTCACCGCGCAATACAGGGCTGCAATTCATGTCAGCGGCAGGCGACGCAGAATCAGAATGAATCGCCGGGCACACGCACCCAGCCTTCCATCAGCACGCGCGCACTGCGGCTCATGATGGCCTTCTTGACTTGCCAGCTGCCATCCTCCTGTGTGGCCTCAGCGCCGACGCGCAGGGTACCTGATGGGTGCCCAAACACGACGGCAGTGCGGTTACCTCCACCTGCGGCAAGATTGACCAAGGTGCCGGGAATCGCCGCCGCGGTACCGATGGCAACTGCCGCTGTCCCCATCATGGCGTGATGCAGCTTGCCCATGGACAGGGCTCGCACCAGAAGGTCGACATCAGCCGCGGCCACCGCTTTTCCGCTGGACGAGACGTAGTCCTTGGGCTGT
>JBFJJV010000154.1:0-6882 GCA_041635265.1 Panacagrimonas sp. | reverse complement strand
CCTTGACCGCATTTGCTTTGCCTGGTCCCCACAGGGGTTTGCCGACCAGTCCACCCGTGAGCTTGCCGTTGCGAATTCTCGGCTGGGTCGCAAGGATGTGTTCAATTCCGTACTCCTCGGCCAAGGGTTCAATCTGATACGGCGTTGCCGACGATGCAATAGCGATGGTATGCCCCATACGCTTGTGCGCTTGCACCACTTTCCACATCTCGGGAAACATATTGGGGGCCACTTTGTCGAACCACAGCCTTCGCCAAAGTTGGCGCAGTTCCTCTTCTTCAATGCCGGCCCACTGCATGATTCCGTCACCAATGATCTTGGTGAAATCGTCATCACTGATATCTTTCTTTCGGGTGAGCTTGACCGTTTCCACGATTTCACTGGTCGTCATGTGTCGACCCTTGATGCGGTCACTGAAGTAGGCGGCGGCTGAGAAGCCGTCGATCAGGGTCCCATCAAAGTCGAAGAAGGCCCCTATTTTGGCGCCCCTGGGGCCGTCAAGAATGCGTTGAATTGCCGTATCAGTATCCGTCGCGCTCAATTTTTTGCTCCTGCAGCTTTGGCGGCACTACGTGCCTGGTCAAGTTGCTCAATAGCGGCAACACGCTTCACCGCAGATTCAAGTTCTACGAAAAACGCTTTCCGCCGTTCGCCTACATCCTCTGCCGGATTGAGCAGGTCCCGATTGGCCGCCAGCGACAATGCGTTGTTAAACACTTCGGCGGACACGCATTCTGGATTGCGCAGGCGTTGCTGCAACACGTACTGACGACCGACCTTCACGCACTCCGCAATCAGTGCCTTTTTGTCGACCTTGACGTCAATCGGCTGCACGGCCAAGCGATCAGCGACGATGTAATACGCTTCCAGGAAGGCGGGCAGAACGCGATGCGCGATCAAGATGGGCAGGCGCATCAGCACTTCTTTTCGATCCTTGGCCTTGGCTACACGCTGGCGGAATTTTGGATCGATACGGCGCGACTCCTGCTTCAGCTCCTCTCTGAATTCGTGTTTCTCGCTAAAGAAGAATTCAAATTTCAGCAGGTCACGCAATTCGAACGCTGAGGCCCAAGCCTGCTCCAGCGGACCCTTTTCTGTTGTGCGCGTCGAATCCAGCAAGGCGACTTCCAGAATCGCGCGATTTACAAACCAGTGAATGGCGCTGTTGCGGTAAAAAGCAGCAACCGAATGCTGACCCTGCTCAATCTTGTAGACCGTCTCCAATCCCTCGCCATAAGGGCTGACAACGCCGCTTTCGTGCAAGGTTTCCAGCGTCTCCTCAAGACCCCGCGCTTTACGCAATTCATCCAGATGCGAACTGGGCAGGCCGCTTGCATCGGCATAATCGAGCAAAGGCAGAACCAGCTCATGCACCTCTGACAATGTCAGCGCGCGATCATGTGCGCCCAGCAGGGCGAAGGTCACCAGTGCGGGCGCTGTCACAGGGGTGCAGCGATTGATGCGCTGAAAGACTTCGAACGCAATCTTGGCGACCGTCCACTTGCCGCCACCCTCCTCGTCTGCCCGTTCCAATGCCTCGCGCAGAGACAGAGGCTCGCCAAAGCGCACATAAGCAGAGCCAATCCATTTCTGCTGCTTTTTGGCGTAGCCGGCCAACCAGGCCAGGTTCTCCTTGGTCTTGGATGCGCCGGCTTCTTCTTCTGCCATGCGGCTGACTTCGTGCATCTGATCGTAGGTGGTCGAAACCGGGACCAGCATCATGTCGTCGGCACCGCCGCTTTCAATCGCCGCGACCAGATAGCTCAACAAGCCGTACTTGGGCGGTCGCAATTTTCCGGTGCGCGAGCGCCCGCCTTCCATATACCACTCAAGATTGAATTTCTGTGAGGCCAGCCAGGCCAGGTACTCGCGGACGACCAGCTTGTATACCTCGTCGTCCTGAAAACTGCGTCGGATGAGAATGCCTCCCGAACGACGAACGATCGTGCCCAGCGGGAAAAATCCGAGATTATTTCCACCAAGAATATGGTTGCGCTTCAGGCCATGATCGCGCAGCAAGCGGGACAGAATAAAGGCATCCGCATAAGAGCGGTGCGTTGGCAGGTAGACCAGTGCCTTGGTCTTGTTGAGTTCCTTGAGCCGCTTGAGTCCTTCCTCGTCAGCGTCCACTGTCCAGGCACGGGTATGCAGAGGGCCGAGACCATAATCAAAAGCCGCCCCAAAAAAGGGGCTTTGCACGGTGACAATTTCCTGCAAACCCTTGAAGGCCTCGGTCGCAACGCTCTGCGGATCTCGCCCAAGCTGGGCTGCAAGTAATTCTATTTGCCGCACAAAACGATCAGACTGAGCGACCTGCTTGGCGACCTGATATCTCTTATTCAGCATAGCGGTAAAGCCGGGTTTATTTTCACTGACTTTCATGAATTTCCTTGTTCTGCTTTTCCGACATTCTGCAGAATAATGTCGGCGAGCTGCTGCGGATCGTCGTACATCGGCACGTGACCGACGCCCCTGATGGTGACGTGCTCCGAGCCTTGAACAAGCTCAAGCATGGGCCTGCCGAAGGCTTCGAAGGGAATCACATTGTCGTGTTCGCACCAGGCGATGCATATTGGCACCCCATTAGTTTTTATGGGCGCTATCGGTCCGTCTCGCCGCATCGTTCTCAGTAGTTCCGGCAGGATGCGTGTTTGCCTCATGGAGTGCATGGCAGCGCGACATTCGCCTTCGGGCATACGATCACCATGCTCCATCGCTTTTTTGTTGAGCGCTTTGCGCACACCGGCAAATCGCAGAAGCAGGGCAAGCAGCACAATCAGGATCGGCAGGATGGCGAACACAATCCGGAAGGTTCGGGAGACCGCCTTGAAGTCCTCCTCCTTGGCCCAAGCCCCGGCCGGCGAGATCGCAGTGACCGAGCGCGCATAGCCTCGGCGTGCGAGCTCCAGCGCCATCAGCCCACCCAGCGAATTGCCCACCAGATGCGGATTTTCAATGCCCCGACGCCTCAGATCGGCCATCAGCGTCTCGACCAGACTCTGCCTGGACGCCGGTGTTCCGGGCGGAAGTGCCGGACCGTGGAGATGCCCCGGCAAGGTCACGGCATGCACTCTGTGCTTTTTCTCCAGCAAAGGAATCAGCGGCTTCCATATATGCCAAGTACCACCAAGTCCGTGCAGCAAAACCAGATCAGAGCCCTGTCCACTCACACGGCTTTCCTCGGATTCCATCGTTTGACTCAATATTGATTCCTCGATAGCGCCTCCTAAAGCCGCCTGTGCCGGGCGACCAGCATCAGAGAACTTGCCGAACATCTTGTCATTCCGCAACGGCGGGTTTCCAGACTGCGCATGATTGTTGAACGGCCGCAAACTGGATCTCCGCCGTTGCGGCATGGCAATGGTTCGCGGGTTGACTCAGTGTCCCCTGAGACAAATCCCATGCCAATTATGCCGCAGGAAGTATGGACAGCCCCCATGCTTTGTCCCTGAACGCACTGGCGCAGACATTTCCTACCTTCGCTCAGGATTTTGCCGCAGCTCCTGCGCATAGTAGTATGGAGCCATATGATGTTGCCGCTCATAATCACGACAATGCAGTCGTTCGCCAGGAATCATCCTCGTGTGCGGACTCATCGATGCGCTAACGCGGGGCCACCGGCTTGCGCTGGCTTACCGGCACACAGCGGACGAGTGCTGGAATATCTTGGACCGAGCGCGCCACTCCGCAATGATCGCTAAATTACCCCTGCTCTCACGTTCTGGCTGATCAGCCACACACAACAGACCCAATAATGAACAACTCTGCACTCCCCGAATTCGAAACCGTCATCGTCGAAGTTGACGGCGCTATCGCCCGGCTCAAGATGAATCGGCCTGAAAAAGGCAATGCGCTGGACCGCCGCATGTGGGCAGAGTTTCCGCAGGCGCTGGATTGGCTGGCCAAGCAGCGCCATGTGCGCGCCATTGTCATCAGCGGTGAAGGCCGGCATTTCACCGCCGGCATTGATCTTTCGGTGGTCGAATGGCTGCATACCCTGGTCGAGGACCCCAGTCGCGCTACCCGCAGCCGGGAAGACATCCTGGCCTTCATCGAGCAGTGCCAGGACGCCTTTAGTGCCATCGAGCGCAACCCGGTCCCGGTCATCGCCGCCATCAGCGGTGCTTGCATCGGCGGCGGCGTGGACCTGATCTCAGCCTGCGATCTGCGTCTGTGCGCGAGCGATGCCAAATTCAGCATCAAGGAAATCGACCTGGCCGTAGTGCCCGATGTCGGCACCATTCAGCGTCTGCGCCATGTCATCGGTTATTCGGCCCTGGCCGAGCTGTCCTACAGCGGCGAGACGTTTGACGCCGAACGCGCGAAATCGCTCGGTCTAGTCTCACGCGTGTGCGGCTCACGCGACGAGCTAATGGCAGCGGCCGACAAGTTGGCGCGGGAGATTGCCAGCAAATCGCCATCGACCACGCGCGGCATCAAACGCCATCTGCTGTGGTCGCGAGAACACAGTGTGCGCGACGGCTTGGACTACATCGCCAGCTGGAACAGCGCCATGCTGGTCGGCGAAGACCTCAAGGAGGCGGTCAGCGCCTATCTGCAGAAACGCACCGCGAGGTTTGAGGACTGAGTTACCGACCACGCTGCGTTATCTCTCCTTCTCTTGAAGGAGAGATCAAGAAACCCTTTTAGAGAAACAAATACCCATGCCGCCACCCCGACGCGCCGACAAACTCTTCAGCGACCTACTGCCCGAGGAGACCCTGCGTATGCGCAAGGACGTGCGCTTGTTCTGTGACGACGTCATTCGTCCGGTAGCACATCGGCTTAACACTACGCCGGAATCGAAGGAAGGGTTTGCTCGCGCCGAGTTCGATGCCATGGCAAAAGCCGGTCTGTACAATATCCCCTTTCCGGCGGATGTGGGCGGCCTTGGCCTCGAATTTCCGACCCTGGCGACGGCCACCGTCTGCGAGGAACTGGGTTATTACTCACCGCCTGACCTCCGCCCCGTATGACGGTCAGGCCATTCTGGCCGGCCGCGCGCTGCAGAATGCGCAGCCCGGGATTCGAGAGGAATATCTGCCCAAGCTCATTCGCGGTGAATTCATCGGTTGCTTTGCCACCAGCGAACCGGAGGCCAGCACCGATCTGTCGGTGGCATCGGTGCGGCCATGGCCAAGCCCATCAGCTCCCGCCTAGCCTGTGTTGTAGGCCGCGACGCGATTCAGGTTTCTGGCGCTTACGGTTACGTCAAAACCCTGTCTGGTCCTGGCGACAACTTCCCTCTGGAGTCGATCTATCGCGACGCTAAAATCGGCGAGATTCACGAAGGGATTAACGAGATCCAGAATTGGGTGATTGCACGGCATATCTTTGGCCGCGAATTCAACGGGTAAGCGGCAAACCAAACATTCCCGGCTCCGCAAAAAAGCAGGCCGCATTCGACCGCAATACGCGAGCACTGAATCCGACATCGCACACTCGCCAGAAGAAGCCAAGTGAGGTGAGCGCTATGATTGCCACCGTGGCAAATAAAGAATTGTTGGAAATCAGCCCACAGACAATGCCCGTCTGGAGCGCTGGAGCCCCCCTCCCCTGACGGATGTAAAAGTGAAATTCAACCAGGAACTGCGCTGTGCCGCTTCCTTCGAGGTAATGCAGCTGTGAGCCAAAAGATCAAGAACAAAAGAACTATCCTGATCACCGGCGCGGCGGGCTTCATCGGCTTTCACCTAGCCAAGCGCTGCCTTGAAGAAGGCGATCGAGTTGTCGGCTTTGACAACCTCAACGATTACTACGACGTCTCGCTTAAACAAGCCCGGCTCGCCCAGTTGACGCCGTTTGAAAACTTCAGATTCCTGCGTGCAGACCTGCAAGACCAAGCGGCCGTCGATCAGGTCTTTGGGCAACACCAATTCGACGTGGTGGTAAACCTTGCCGCCCAAGCTGGGGTTCGCTACTCCATCGACAACCCACGCGCCTATATCAACAGCAATATCGTTGGCTTCAGCAATATTCTTGAAGCTTGCCGCCACGAGAAGAGCCCGCACCTGATTTTTGCGTCCTCATCATCGGTTTACGGCGCCAACAGCAAAATGCCGTTCTCAGTTCACGACAACGTAGATCACCCTTTGTCGTTATATGCGGCCAGTAAAAAAGCCAACGAGCTGATGGCGCATACCTACGCCAACCTTTACGGCCTGCCCTGCACAGGACTTAGGTTCTTTACTGTCTACGGCCCATGGGGCAGGCCAGACATGGCGCTGTTCAAGTTCACCAAAGCCATTCTTGCCGGCGATGCGATTGACGTTTACAACCACGGCAAGATGCAACGGGACTTCACCTACATCGACGATATCGTGGAGGGCGTTTATCGGCTGATGGCCCTCACCCCGGAATCCAACCCCGGCTGGGATAGCGAGCGCCCCGATCCGGGCTCCAGCTTTGCGCCGTATCGCCTCTACAACATTGGCAACCATTCGCCCGTGTCACTCGAAGAATTCATCAGTGAAATAGAGCGCGCATTGGGGATTAAGGCAATTAAGAACTTCATGCCCATGCAAGACGGTGATGTACTTGCAACCTACGCAGACACTGAAGCCTTATCGCGTGAGGTGGGATTTGTGCCTTCTACACCTCTAAGCGAGGGCATCAATCGTTTTGTTATTTGGTTTAGGCAGCAGTACGGGGCCTGATAGGCTATCCAAGCCGACAAGTGGCTCGTGTGCTTCTCAGTAAATGCCTCGGATTCAGCATGTCGAGCCATAATCTCGGTTATTGATGGACTTGCAAGGTTTTTTGGGTGTAGGTTTCGGCCATGAACGTCTTGCAAATTCATCCGCGAATATGCCCCTCAGTCATCGGGGGCGAATCGGACGAATTGAGCGCCCTAATCCACGTGGATTCGATTCCCGTGGGACT
>JBFJJV010000153.1:0-6896 GCA_041635265.1 Panacagrimonas sp. | reverse complement strand
GCTTGCTGGAGAGCCATCAAGATACGCAACGCAGATCGAGCGTCTCCCTGATTTAAACTTAATCTGGCCTCAAGCAAGCGCAGCGAATGACGTGTTGCGCGTTCCCAACCGCTACGCGACCCCAGCGCTTCAAGTACCCGGGTCCGTTGTACTGCTTCGAGCGCCGCATCCAGTCGCCCGGCAGTGAGCATCAATGAGACCTGCTCCATCGCCAGCGACACATACAGGCGTCGGTGCTGCTCACGCAACGCGCCGTGTTGTCCCTCTTCGAGCACGTTCTGCGCCTGGTCAAATCGCTGCTGATGAACCAGCAATCGGGCCTCGTTTCGAATCGCCACCAGTTGGGGTTCGACAGGACCGAAGATTTCCTTGAATACCCTGCCAATATCGATTTTAGCTGCCGCACCATCAAAGTCGCCGCGCTGCACGGCGATTTCTACTTCCAGCAAGGCGACCAGACCGCCAACGTAGCTCTTCTGTCCAAGTCCAAGTCCCTCTGAGTCCCGTCGAACGCGCTCGGCAAAGCGCTTGGCCGCGCGCAGCCCCCCCAATTCAACGTTGATCAGCCCGTGCAGGAAGTCCCCCCAGGCAGACAAATAAGCGGCGTTCGCTCGATGTCCATGTTCATGTGCCGATATGGCGAATTCTCGACTGCGGTCGAAATTACGCAGGGCAAAATAGCTGTAGCTCAAACAATTGCCGAGAGTCGCAATCAGGAAGGACTCGTTCTCAGGAACGCGCGGCAGCAAGGCCGTAGAGCGCGTCAAGCAGTCCTCTATCGTATCGGCACAGGCGCAGGTGGCGGCCTGCACAACCTCTGCCCATAGCAACCATCGATTTCGCTCCTCCTCTGGCATAGGCCAGAGCATGTCGTAGAGACCGCGCACCGCGTCCTCGGTGAGGTACATCGCTCGCGTGGTATCGCGCGAAAAGGCGCAGGACCAGGCATAAGCAAGCGCTAATTCGGGCCGGTGCGAGTGAAAAGCCTCAGGCAGACGCTTCATCCAATTTCGCACGCTGTAGTGATCGCCATGAAACAACGATGTTCGAATGGCGTGCCGGGCAATCAATGAAGCGGCCTGCGCATAGTGTTCCGCGTCCAGATAATAGCGGATCGCCTCGGCCGGCTCGCCTTCAATATCACACCAGCTGGCTGCACTCGCGCAGGCATCGCTGTAGCCGTCCGGGTCGGTGCGGCGAAACTCGTTCTGCAGAAATTCCGCGAACAGATGATGGTAGCGATACCACTGGCCATCTCTATCCAGCGAGATCAGAAAGAGGTTGGCGCGACCAATCTCATCCAGCATATCTCGAGCCTCGGTTTCGGCGCAGACCGCGTCACATAAACTGGCACACATCCTTCTCAGGACCGAAGTGCGCAAAAGAAAGCGGCGTATCTGCACTGGCTGAGCGCGAATGACACTCTCGGCGAGGTAACGCGTGAGATCGCGATCCCGGCCGGAGAACGTCTGCAGCAGTTCGGCCGAAGGGCCTTCGTGGCGGCGCAAGGCCAATGCCGCTAGCTGCACGCCAGCGGGCCAGCCTTCCGTGAGTCGGACAAGGCGATTCAGCTCCTCCGGCGAAAGCTCGACCTGATGGTACCGTCGCAGAAAAAGATCGGCTTGGTCCTGATTGAACTTCAGCTCGTCCTGACCAATCTCAACGGCTCTATCTGCGACCGAGAGACGAGCCAGCTGTAGCGGCAGCTTGTGCCTGCTCGCGAAGAGAAGGGAGAGTTGCCTGGGCAGATGCGCGAGAAGATTGTCGAAGAACTTAAGCAACCGCGAGTCGTGTATATGCTGAAAATCGTCAAGAAAGATTGCGACCGGCTGTTCCATCGCTGACAGGCGACTGCTGAGACGCTGGAAGAAAGCGTCGTAATCGCGTACCGGATTGGCGCCCAATGACGTCAGCTCCTCCCGGGCAAACAGCGGATCGACGGCATGCAGGGCGCTGATGAAGTAGCGTGCAAATGTGGCGGGGTCACTGTCATCGGCGTCGAGCCCCAGCCAGCAGGACGCGATACCGTGCTCAGCGAAGCGCTGATGCAACTGGGTCATCATGCTGGATTTGCCCGACCCCGCCGAGGCTACCAGTGTTACCGCGCGCCCACGGGGAAGGCCTTCCAGCGCTCGGGCAAGCGGTGGGACCATCGAAATTGCTCGCGGATCAAGCATCGGTGGATGCAACTTGCTCGCTATCAAGCCATCCAGAAGACCCTTATCTGCCGCTGCGGCCATATTTCCTCCTCACGGCGCCCGTTTCCATTACTGATTCAGATAGCTTCATTCGGTTCTCCAGAAAACCGATCTTGAGATCGGGTTTCCATACGCAATGATCCCCTATCCTGACACCGTGGCTTATCGGGCGCAGTTCCGAGGGTGCACACTATTGGGTCGATACGGTCGTCACGGCGGTCTATTGGAGGAAATTGGACATGAGCACAACCCACACACGGACCGCTCTGCGGGAAGGCGAAACGCCTTATCGAGACGATAAACGCTACTGGTGGTGGCTGCCCTTGTATGTGGCAATTACCCCGGTACTGGGCATCTACCTGACCAATGTGACAGGTCAGAGTATCTGCTTATGGCTTACGGCAGCGCTATGGTATGTGGCGCTACCTATCGCCGATTGGCTTGTCGGCCGCGACAGCCGCAATCCACCAGACACCGCAGTGCCGACCATTGAATCGGACAGTTACTATAAATTCCTTGTCTACGCCTCGATTCCACTGTTCTATATCACTTGGATCATCGCCGCCTGGGCGGTAGCGACTCAGAATTACGGCTGGGTCGGATATCTGGGGGTGAGCCTTGGCGTGGCACTCACCAACGGCTTGGCTCTGGTGGTTGGCCATGAGGTCGGTCACAAGACCAGCAGATTCGAGAAGCGTCTCGCTCAAATTGTCCTGGCGGTACCTGCCTACGGTCACTTCTCAGCGGAACATAACCGTGGCCATCACAAAGATGTGGCGACACCCGATGATCCGGCCTCCTCCCGTTTCGGCGAGTCGCTCTACAGCTTTATATTGAGAGAAATTCCCGGCGCGCTGGGCCGCGCATGGCACGACGAAAAAACACGTCTGGCGCGTCAGGACAAAAGCGTGTGGAGCGCCTCCAATGAGCTGCTGCAATCTTTCGCGATTACCGCAGTGCTCTATGGCACAGCGCTCGTGATCCTCGGGCCAATCATCATTCCCTTCATTCTGATCTCCACTTTTTGGGGCTGGCAGTTTCTATCAACTTCGAACTATATCGAGCATTACGGTTTACTCCGGCAGAAATTGCCCAATGGGCGCTTCGAGCGCTGCCAGCCAGAACATTCTTGGAATGCCGACCACATCGTTTCCAACCTCATGCTGTACCACCTTCAGCGACACTCTGACCATCACGCGCGGCCTACCCGTCGCTACCAGGCCCTGCGCAGCGACAAGGCACCCGAGCTTCCTTCCGACTACCCCTTGTGCTTTACCCTGGCTTACTTCCCGCCACTGTGGCGGGCGGTAATGGATCGCAAAGTCTTGGAAGTCTACGACGGAGACATCACCCGGGTGAACATCCAGCCCTCAAAGCGGGCCGAAATACTGGCGCGCTACGGCGCGGCAGATGCAAATATAGAGAGGACTTGAGCCATGGCACGCTATCAATGTCCCGGATGCGACTATATTTATGACGAGCAGAAAGGTGACGAACACGAAGGCTTTCCCGCTGGCACCGCATGGGAAGCTGTCCCCGAAGATTGGGCCTGTCCGGATTGTGCTGTGCGTGACAAGGTTGATTTTATAATGATCGACGACGCCCCCAGCACCTATATACCCA
The DNA here is from genome assembly GCA_041635265.1 of Panacagrimonas sp. Taxonomy (GTDB): domain Bacteria; phylum Pseudomonadota; class Gammaproteobacteria; order Nevskiales; family Nevskiaceae; genus Panacagrimonas. The sequence continues at coordinate 3,075 of JBFJJV010000153.1, read as the reverse complement.
CGCACAGCGGGCCAACCAATTTTTAGCCTCGATACGTCCGGCCGCGCATCGAAGTTGAACACGGACCGGAACTGGCAAGCGCCACTGCGAGTAAAGGATGTCTGCAATGAGCCGTGCCTGTTGGCCGGACGACCTTGAGTCCGCACGTCAAAACCAGATCGAACGCGTATTCGCTATGAAGATTGATCTAAACGCGTCCGCCAAAAATTCTGGCTCCCAAGCCGCGAAACATTGAACGAGAAACGAGTATGAAAAAATGGCAGTGCATGGTGTGCGACTTCGCTTACGACGAAGCGGTGGGATTTCCTGACGAAGGTATCCCCGCGGGCACGCGCTGGGAAGACATCCCCGACTCATGGACATGCCCTGATTGCGGCGCACCCAAATCGGATTTTCAGATGGTGGAGATCTAGCTGTTTGACGCAACGAATAAACAACTTTTTAGCCGCCTCAATCGCACCACGAAGTCCGTAAAAAAGAGGCCGACACCCACTCCGCAAACCTGGCGGTATGGGTGCTGACATCATCGATTACTTACGTCCCTACAATCGGCCTTAGGCCATCGCCATGTCACGCTTCACAGCCGCATCGTGACTGGCCAAAAGCGCCGCCATCTTAGGAACTGCCGCTTGGATAAGCTCGCCCATGGCCTGAATGTTGGCGGCAGTTTCGGGGTCATTGAAGTCCAATAACGGACTGAACAAATCAATGCGCGATTCATTGATCCATTTGACCACCGCCGGCTCCGTCAGCCAGAGCCCCATATTCACACTGTTCTGAATGGCACAGCGCAGATAATCTTCTTCGGTATACGGCAGAGCTACGGGCTGAGTCAGCTCGTTCTTGCGGTCTTCGTCCGCATCGACATTGCATTCGACATTACCGATAAAGCCTGCGCTGTAAACCTGCTGACACATGCGGACGGTCTGCAAAGTAATCCGCTTGCCGTCAAAGACTTTGACTTCCGGCACTTTCGGCAAGCCGTCGGCGGCGCAATCCACGAACACAGCGTTGGCCGGCGTTGGGTGCGTTCCCCCTTTCATTGTCATTTCAGAAGGGGATGCAGACAGCAGATACCCCTTGCGCACGATGTGCTTGATCCGACGCAATTGCTCGAGCTCTAGCGGTGTAAAGGTCGCACACCGCCAGCGCTTAGGTTTGACCGATGGATCGAGCTGCATCACCAGCTTGCGCTCAACCAGTTGCTTGAAAAAATCGTCGTAATCTTCAGCAGCCAGGGCACTTTGCAGAATGCCGATAGCGTACTGCGCAATGGGGTCGCTGAACTTCCGGCCGGGGTCCACATCGAAGCGATTAAACATCCAGGCATCGGAAGGCATAAGCCAGGTAATGCGATCTGGATCGACACCATTGGTCAGAAGGAAGAGCACGGCATCCATGCCTGTTTTTCCGGAACCGACAATCACAAAATTTTCGTGCTCTGACGCAACCTTCGGCAGCAAGTTGACCGAGACGGCGCGAGCACCGTCTTTCACTTCAAAATCCGGGTCGCGTTGCGACGGAACCGTGACGTTCAAATAAGTCGCGTCAACGATTTTCCCGGCGCGGAAGTGGCACTTCTGTCCGTTGACTCGCGAGACGGCGGTATCATCGTCCTTGCTGTACTCGTGCATCGGGAGGTAAGTCACGCGCCCCGAAGGCAAAAACCGCCTGCGCATCACGGTGTCGAAGTAGGCGACCACTTCACTGCCGCTGGCCAGCTCGTAGCAGCCCTTGTTCAGTCCGACTTCGTCGATGGTGTAACCGCCCAGCTCGGTAGAATTCACGCCATAGCAAGTCGAGGTCTGGTGCAGTCGAACGAAAGGGTAAGCATCATTCCAGTGCCCTCCGGGCTGATAATTGCGATCGACAACGGCCACCGTAGCATTCGTATGGGTCAGGATTTCATCTATGAAAGCCATGCCCATACCACCGGCCCCTACAACCAGGTAATCGGCTTCTATTGTTTTGGTCATTTCAGTACCTCCAATTTTGAACCATTAACTGAACTCTGATGCCCGCTATTCCTGGCGCATGGGCAAAAATAAACACAGGTTGCAACACGACCCGCGAGCAATCCGTTTCCTCGCTGGAAACCCTGGGTGACAATCATTCTTGCTGATGACAAACGTCGCGCGTGGACCGACCTGAGGAACGTTTTACTCAGACCCGTTCGATAATCAAGGCAATGCCCTGCCCCACACCGATACACATGGTGCAAAGCCCGTATCGGCCCTTTGTACGCTCAAGCTGATTCAAGGCCGTCGTCACCAGCCGAGCGCCGGAAGCCCCCAGCGGATGGCCGATGGCGATCGCACCGCCATTGGCGTTGACGTGTGCAGCATCGTCGAGCAAGCCGAGATCTCGCGTCACAGCGAGCCCCTGCGCCGCGAAGGCTTCATTGAGCTCGATGACATCCATTTGATCGATTGTCAGGCCTGCCAACGAGAGCACTTTGCGCGTGGCAGGTGCCGGTCCGAAGCCCATGATGCGCGGCTGCAAACCAACCGTCGCCATCGCCACGACGCGCGCGCGCGGCCTGAGACCGTGACGCTGCGCGGCATCTTCAGAGGCCAGCAAAAGTGCACAGGCGCCATCATTGACACCCGAAGCATTCCCTGCGGTCACCGAGCCCCCGGGCTTTACGATTGGACGGAGCTTCGCCAGGGCCTCGAGCGCAGTATCGGGTCGAGGATGTTCGTCCTGTTCAAATAAAACTGCCGGCCCCCTTCTTTGCGGCACATGGACCGGGACGATCTCTGACTTGAAGAAGCCCTCTGCGTGCGCCCTTGCCCAGCGCTGCTGACTTCGAAATGCGAAAGCGTCTTGATCGGCCCGAGACACCGCGAATTGCTCGGCCACGTTCTCCGCCGTCTCCGGCATGGAGTCAATTCCGAATTTTTCTTTGAGAATCGGATTGATGAATCACCAGCCAATGGTCGTGTCTTCTATCTTCGCAGCGCGCGAGAACGCGCTGTCGGCCTTGCCCATTACAAAGGGTGCACGGCTCATGCTTTCCACGCCGCCGGCAATCATCAGCTCTACCTCCCCTGCCTTGATCGCTCGCGCAGCCAT
>JBFJJV010000152.1:0-6929 GCA_041635265.1 Panacagrimonas sp. | reverse complement strand
TGGGGTCTGGCGTTACGCGGCAGCGGTGGCTGGTCGAAATTCAGTGCACGAGCCCCGCCACTGATCGCGGCTTCGATCAGTGCCTCGATGAGTGCCTCGCTGGAATCGGCGGTATCGACCGGCTTGCCCAGAATATCAACTGCTTGGGCATGCAGAGCGATCGCATCGCTGACACGCCCGATATCCCTGAACCAGCGGCCGATCGGCACATATAGCAGCGCGACCTCCCGCGAGCCCAGACCAAAAATAGACTCGCCGGTCTCTAGTCGCCGTATCTGGGACTCATTCGCCTGCTCGAGTTGGCCATTGGCTCTTTGCGCCATGGCAAGTGCGTGCAGGGCATCAATCTGTTGCAGATTGTTCAGTCCGAGGTTGACCCGACCCAATTGCAGGGCCATCTCGTAAGCCAACTGAGCAGGGCCAAACTGACCCGCCAGGAGGTGCGCGTAGGCAAAGCCTGTCCAGGCTGGCGTCAGCCGCGCGTCGCGCGGTCCGCCGTCGGCGGCAGCCATTTCAATGCATTTTTGATACTCAATCAGTGCCGCACCGATTTCGCCCGCTCTCTGTTTGGCGTGGGCCAGGTTGATACGGGGGATGATGGTTTTCGCGTCTTCCGCTCCGTGGGCAAGCTGACTCAACTTAAGCGCCTTCGCAGCGAGTTTGACCGCGGCGGCGGGGCCGTCTTCCTTGCTAATCCCTTCGATCGCGGTGGCCGGCGGCGCTCCTTCGGGTCGATAGGGGTCCGCTTCCATCGGGGGCGGTCCGGGTGGATTGCCCAGGGCGTTTGGTCCTCTGATTTCCACGCCAGCCATGAGGTCGCAGGAGCCAGCCGAGATCAGCAACAGGGTAGACCAGAGGCAGAGCCAATTGCGTTTCAACGTTGATGGGAAGCGAGGGCGCACGGTGAGCATCATCTTAAAAAGAGGGCGGACGTCATTTTAGGGCTCAGGTAGATTCATAAGTATTTATTGAGACTGAACCGTGACCACTAATCCAGTCGAAAATTCGATTGTGCTGACCGTGACAGCTAAAGGTGAGCGGCGCTGCGGCCAAGGAAGATATCTGGGCATACGCTACAGTACGGCATGGTTTGCACCGTTAACAGTACTAAATTAATTAGGAGCGCTTGATGCCTAACTACACCCCTCCGCTGCGCGACATGCAGTTCGTTCTTCATGAGTTGCTGGACGTGGCTTCCGCATTTCAAAAAATTCCGGCCTACGCTGAAGTGGATCGCGACACCGTGGATTCCATTCTTGAGGAGGGCGGCAAGTTTTGTTCTGAGGTGCTCTTCCCGCTGAATCAGGTCGGAGATCGTGAGGGCTGCACCTACCATGGTGACGGTGTCGTCACCACACCTACGGGCTTCAAGGAAGCCTATGCGCAGTTTGTTGAAGCCGGCTGGGGTGCGCTTGGCATGGATCCCGACTTTGGTGGCCAGGGGCTGCCCCACGTGATCCACAGTGCATTCATGGAGATGATGAATTCATCGAATCAGGCCTGGACCATGTACCCCGGGCTGAGCCACGGTGCCTATAACGCCCTGCAGGCCTTTGGTACGCCAGAGCAGAAGCAGACTTATCTGCCCAAACTGGTGTCTGGCCAGTGGACCGGCACCATGTGTCTGACCGAGGCGCATGCTGGTACCGATCTCGGCATCCTGAAGACCAAGGCCGAACCCAATGCGGATGGCTCTTATGCCATCAGCGGCACCAAGATATTCATCTCGGCCGGGGAGCACGACATGGCTGAGAACATTATTCATCTGGTTCTGGCGCGTTTGCCTGATGCCCCTCCCGGAACCAAAGGTATTTCGCTCTTCATCGTGCCGAAGTTCATACCAGACGACAGCGGCGAATGCGGCGCGCGCAATACTTTCCAGTGTGGCTCAATCGAACACAAGATGGGCATTCACGGCAACGCGACCTGTGTATTGAACTTTGACGCAGCGACAGGCTGGCTGGTCGGTGCGCCCAACAAGGGGCTCAACGCCATGTTCGTGATGATGAACAGCGCACGTCTTGGCGTGGGCATGCAGTCTCTAGGTTTGGCGGAGGTGGCTTATCAGAACTCCCTGGCCTACGCCAAGGACCGCCTGCAGGCGCGTTCATTGACGGGTGTCAAAGCCAAGGACAAACCGGCAGATCCGATTATCGTTCACCCCGATGTGCGTCGAATGTTGTTGACGCAAAAAGCCTATGTGGAGGCGGCGCGCACCTTTACCTATTGGGCAGGACTGGCTATCGATCGTGAACACATGCATCCGGATGAAGCCGTCCGCAAGGACAACGCGGACATGGTGGCGCTGCTCACACCCGTGGTGAAAGGATTCATTACCGATAACGGCTATGAGTCGACCACACTGGCCATGCAGGTGATTGGCGGTCATGGCTATATCTCGGAGTGGGGCCTGGAGCAGCACGTACGCGATGCGCGCATCAACATGATCTATGAGGGAACCAATACGATTCAGGCACTGGATCTACTGGGTCGAAAAGTGCTGGGGGATATGGGCGCCAAGCTGGTGAAGTTCGGCAAAATCATTTCTGATCTGGTGGCAGCGCATAAGAACGATCCAGACATGAAAGAATTCACGGACCCGCTGGCCGCGCTCAGCGCCGAGGTGCAGAAAGTCACCATGGAAGTTGGCCAGAAGGCGATGAAGAATCCGGACGAGGTCGGCGCTGCGGCTGTGCCTTATCTGCGTCTGGTCGGTCACATGGTGTTTTCATATTCATGGGCCTCTGCCGCCGGTGTCGCTCTGAAGAAGAGCAAAGACCCTGAAACATCAGCGGATACCTTCTACAAGACCAAGCTCAGCACTGCACGATTCTATTTTGCAAAGCTCTATCCAGAAACAGCCGCACTGCTGGCGCAAGTCCGCGCTGGTAGCAGCTCGCTGATGGAGCTGGATGAAGCTGCCTTCTGAAATTAGATGAGAGGCTCAGCTCATGCTGTCCGTGCGCGCGGCCAGCATGACCTGATCCAGTCGTCATGCATTGAAAACATCCCAAAGCGTGCGATCAGTCATGTTTGATTCTCATTTCCGTGTGTGAGGGAGCTTTTGTGAGCGGTAAGATGCCGGTTTGCAGTCAGAAGATCATGCCGTGCGTTTGCACGGTGAAAGCAAGCCACGCACCGCTGCTCGGACAATAAAGGCCGTGTCTCGATCTAAGGCGCAGCCCGAATAGTATTTGAGCAACAGTGTGTCCCTTGGGTTTGCCGATTGAGCACTTGCCGATTTGGACATAATTTTTTACGCCGCATTGTTTCTCAGCCTGGCGCCACTGATCTATCTGTGCGTGGCCCTTCTCGGTGGATTTCTGTGGAGACCGTGTAAGGACTATCCGCCGCATAAGCGCGCACCCGTGTCGATTCTCAAACCCCTGCATGGGGACGAGCCAAATCTCTATGAGAATTTACGCACTTTCTGCGTGCAAGATTATCCTCGCTACCAGATCTTGTTTGGAGTTCACCGCGCCGATGATCCGGCAGGCGCTGTTGGCCAACGCTTGCAGGCTGAATTTCCGCAATTGGACATCCAGCTGGTGGTCGATGCGCGTCATTACGGCGTGAATCCCAAGATCAATAATCTGATTAATCTGCGCGAGCGTGCAAAATATGAGTGGCTGGTCATCGCAGACAGCGATATTTGTGTTGAGCGGGATTATCTTGAAGCCGTCACTTCCCCTCTGAACGATCCCAATGTCGGCGTCGTCACCTGCGTGTACCGAGCCAAACAGAAGGAGGGCTTGTGGGCGCGACTGGGCGCGGCATTTGTCAATGATTGGTTCGCGCCGTCGGTACATATTTCCTTGCTACTCCGATTGCAGGCCTACTGCGCGGGCGCCACTATGGCGATGCGCGCTTCTGTGCTTGAGCAGATTGGCGGCTTTGCCGCAGTCAAGGACCAGCTGGCCGATGATTACTGGATTGGAAAGCTATGCCGCGAGCGTGGCCTGAAAACCGTCGTCGCGGCGCAGGCAGTCACCACAGATATCAATATGGGCAGTCTGCAGAGCATGTGGCAACAGGAGTTGCGCTGGATGCGCACCACAAAATGTCTTACTCCTATCTGCTTCGGTTTTCTGTTTGTAACCATGACCACACCCCTGCTGTGGCTGGCGCTGCTCCTTTCGCCCTCGATCCCAATGGCGCTGATAGTGGCTCTGGGAATGGCTTCGCGTTCCATCCTGCACTTCCGGCAAAATCCCTTCCGGGTTTCCGATGTGCTGCTGATCCCGCTGCGCGACACACTCCTGATTGCGGAATGGCTGGTGGCCTTTATGGGCGCTACGGTGATGTGGCGCGGTCAGAAGATGCAGGCCGAAGGTAGCGGCTCAGATCGTGTGACACTGCTGACGCCATGAATCCCCAAGCAAAGAAGACTCTGATCCTGCAGGCGCCATCGTTCGACGGCTTTGACGGAGGCGCAGGCTCCCGTTACCAAGCCAGACGCGAGGTTAAATCCTTCTGGTATCCCACTTGGCTTGCGCAGCCCGCTGCGCTGATAGAGGGCAGTCGCCTGCTCGATGCGCCGGCGGATGAGCTTGGCGTAGAAGAAACATTAAATGTCGCTGCCAGATACGAGCTGGTCATCATCCACACCAGCACGCCGTCATTTTCCAGCGATAGCCAGTTTTGCGATCTGCTCAAAAAGAAAAAACCCGATATCTGTATCGGACTGGTTGGTGCCAAGACCATGATCGATCCGGCGCTATCACTGCAGTCAGCAGCCGCCGTTGATTTTGTCTGCCGCGAGGAATTTGATTACACCTGTAAGGAGATTGCGGAAGGGAAGCCGCTGGGCGAGGTCAGTGGCATCAGTTTTAGAAACAGCGGTGACGGCAGCATTCAGCACAACCCGCCACGACCGATGATTGAGGATATGGACGCGTTGCCATTCGTCTCCAGAATCTACAAGCGCGATCTGAAGATCAGCAATTATTTCATTGGTTATTTGAAGCACCCCTATGTGAGTCTCTACACCGGCCGCGGCTGTCGTTCCAAATGTACCTTCTGTCTGTGGCCGCAAACTGTCGGCGGACATAAATACCGAGTGCGCTCGCCTGCAAACGTGATCGAGGAAGTGCGCTGGATTCGGGACAATATGCCCGAAGTTCGGGAGATCATGTTCGATGACGATACCTTCACCGATGGGCGTCAGCGCGTAGAAGAAATTTCACGCGGGCTGGGTGCGCTGGGCGTGACCTGGAGTTGTAACGCCAAGGCCAATGTGCCTTATGAGACGCTCAAGGTCATGAAGGATAACGGGCTGCGCCTGCTGCTTGTCGGCTATGAGTCGGGCGACGATCAGATACTGCATAACATCAAAAAAGGACTGCGCGTCGATATCGCCCGACGCTTTACCGAGGACTGCCGCAAGCTCGGCATCGTGGTGCATGGCACCTTCATCCTCGGCCTGCCTGGTGAAACGAGGCAGACGATTGAAAAGACCATTGAATTTGCCAAGTCGATCAATCCGCACACCATTCAGGTGTCACTGGCAGCACCCTATCCCGGCACCACCTTGTATAAGCAGGCGATCAAGCACGGTTGGCTGGTCGAGGAAGACGCGGCCCCGCTGGTCGACGCGTCTGGCGTTCAGCTGTCGGCACTCAGCTATGCGCATTTGTCCAAGGATGAGATATTCCACAATATGGAAATCTTTTATCGACGTTTCTATTTTCGTCCCAGCAAGATTTGGGAGATCGTCAGGGAAATGCTGGGCAGTTGGGACATGACGAAACGAAGGCTGCGAGAGGGCGTGGAGTTCATGCGTTTTCTGCGCGCACACGAGTCCTGACTCCGAACCGCGTAGACATTCCGGGCTAGGGTTGCAGCGATGCGTTCGGGCAAGGGTTTGATCATCACCGCAGACGATTTCGGCCGACATCCGGCTATTAACGCAGCGGTGGAGCAGGGCTACCGGGAAGGCGTATTGGATTGTGCAAGCCTGATGGTCGGAGCGCCGTATTTGGGCGAGGCGCTGGAGATCGCGCGTCGTAACCCCGGGCTGCGCGTCGGCTTGCACCTGGTACTCAGCGATGGCCACAGCGTCTTGCCGAAAACGCGAATTCCCGATCTTGTCGACGCTCAGGGTTGCTTTCCGCAAAATGCGATGGCGCACGATGGCTGTCGGTTTTTTCTGCTGCCCCGTGTACGCCAGCAATTGGCCGCGGAAATTCGTGCGCAGTTCGAGGCCTTTGAAGTCAGTGGCCTGACGCTGGATCACGCGAATGCGCACCGCCACTTTCATTTGCATCCGACGGTGCTGAGCCTGATGCTGAGCATCGGCAAAGAATTCGGGCTCAAAGCCATGAGACTGCCCCTGGAGCGAGGACGGCAGGGCCTATTAGCACCGTGGCTATTACTCCTGCGCTGGCGCATGCGCAGGGCAGGGGTCTCGTTCAATGATCAAATTTTCGGACTGAGCCAAAGTGGGGCAATGGGGCAGGCGGCGCTGATGAGTGCGATCAAAAACCTTGCAGAAGGCGTAACCGAGATATATCTGCATCCGGCCGTCGGGCATTCGGAACCCATTTCAAGCTCGATGGCGAACTATCAGCACAGTGAAGAGTTGGCTGCACTGTGTTCGCAGGAAGTCAGGCAAGCGCTTGAAAATGTCGGCCCTTGCTTGGGAGGCTTTCAAGATCTATTTCCTGTGGGGGAGGAATGAAGCGTCTGGCGCTCCTGTTAGGCCTGGCCGGCACGGCGCTGCTGATCTATCTGGTCTGGAAATCAGGGTTTTCTGATTTGCTCGAAATTCTCCAACACGCCGGCTGGGGCTTGCTGATCCTAGTGCCCTTGCACGCTTTGCCCATGCTCATGGATACCTGCTCCTGGCGTGTCTTGCTGCGGCAAGCTGATCACTCCCCCGGAAGCACATTTGGCTTCACCTTCCGGGTCTGTGCCATTCGCGAAGCCTT
>JBFJJV010000151.1:0-6935 GCA_041635265.1 Panacagrimonas sp. | reverse complement strand
TTTTCACCGAGCGACAGTCCGCCCAGACCCTGTGAGGTCTGGCGTGACACCAGTGCATCCCGATGTGCATTGGTGTCATAACTCTCGCCGGAGACATCGGCGCCTGCCCAGGGTGACATCGGCATACTGGCAACCGGCAGTGGCAAGCCTTGCATGCGTGCGGCGGCCATGGTTGTCACGGCCAGCGCGCCCCCGGCAGAGTCCCCGGTGAAGGCCACGTCGCCTGCTTTAAAGCCCTTGCTTTCCAGGAGCCAGCGGTAGGCCTTGACCATATCGTTGACCGGGCCTGGGTGCAGATTCTCCGGCGCCCGCCCATAGTCGACAATTAGCGCTCGGCAACCGACGGACTTGGCGATGTGCCCGAACATCTTGCGGTGGGTATACATGGATCCAACGACATAGCCGCCACCGTGAGAGCACAGCAATACTTTGTCGTTGACCGCACCTTTAGGGACGGCCCACATGGCGGGCACGCCACCGGCATCTACTTCCAGGTAGTCCACGCCTCCGGGTTCGGCGGTGACATCGCCCCAGTGGTCGAACAATTTGCGTAATTCATCCACGCTTGCCTCGGGGTTTTCCGCCATCTCGGCGACCCAGCTTCGATAGAGCTTCTCCAGCGCTAAAGACTCCTTGCTTGCCATGATTTCTCCTCCGTTATTCAGGTCCCGCTCCGACGTAAATCGGGCGAATGAACTCTACAAAACGAATGTTTGGTAGGTTAGCGTAACCGATCAATGTTGCTCCGTCCCAATTTAGTCGACCAGCCCTTGTGGATTAATATCAGATCGCGATGCAGATATTCTTCACTTCGGTATATAGCTCCGCCCCATCCTGACCTCCTTCGCGCCCGTGACCACTCTGCTTGAAGCCGCCAAAGGGAGATTCACGCCACATCGCATTATAGGTATTGACCCAAACTGTGCCGGCCTTAAGGGCATGCGCCATGCGATGCGTACGAGCGAGGTCCTTGGTCCACAAGCCGGCAGCCAGACCGTAGCTCACCTTGTTGGCAACCGCCAGTACTTCTTCTTCGGTTTTAAAGGTCGATGTTGCCACTACCGGCCCGAATATTTCTTCTTGAGCGATGCGGTGATTCGGCTGCACATCGGTGAATATGGTGGGTTGAAAGAAATAGCCTTCACTCCCTCCGGGTTTGCCGCCTAGCGCTAGGGTGGCACCCTCTTTCTGCCCGAGTTCGACATAATCGCTAACTCGCTTGAGTTGGGACTCAGAAACCAGCGCGCCCATCCTCGATGTTTTTTCAAAAGGGCTCCCGGTCTGAATTTTCTTCACCGCAGTAATAAAGGCATCCATGAATTGCTGGTGAATGCTTTCGTGCACCAGCACTCGCGAACCTGCCGTACACATCTGGCCCTGATTGTAATAGATGCCTGTGGTCACACCGCGGACAGCCCGCTTGATATCGGCGTCTTCGAATACGATGTTGGGTGACTTGCCGCCCAATTCCAGCGACACCCGCTTGAGAGTGTCGGCGCAGCCGCGCATGATCGCCTTGCCGACGGCGGTTGATCCAGTAAAGGTGATTTTATCGATGCCAGGATGGGCGACCATGGCCCTCCCGGTATCGCCGAAGCCGGGCAGCACACTAAGTACGCCCTTGGGCAGGCCTACTTCTTCAAAAATGCCAGCCAGCGCGATGGCGGTCAGGGGAGACTGTTCGGCCGGCTTCAGGATCACTGCATTGCCCATCGCCAAAGCGGGCGCGATCTTCATCGCGGCGCTCATCAGGGGGAAATTCCACGGGATGATGGCACCGACAACGCCCACAGGTTCACGTCGGGTGTAGTCGAGGAAACTGGTGGGCACGGGCAGGACCTGGCCGGTGATTTTATTGCTCCAGCCGCCGTAATACTCGAACGCACCGGCTGCATTCCCCATATCGCCGTGCAGGGCTTCAACATATAGCTTGCCGGTATCCAGCGATTCCAGGGTCGCAAGCTCCTTTGCGCGCTCACGAATGATCTGACCGACTTTCCACAACATGCGGCCACGATCGGCGGGTGCCATACCTGCCCATTCCTTGCTTGCCAGTGCAAGGTGAGCTGCCTTCACGGCGCGATCAACGTCTTTCTCGCCCGCAATGGCGACCTCGCACAGGCCTGTGCGCAGCGCCGGATTTTCATTTGTATAGGATGCAGAAACTGCAGGTTCGGCCCAGTTTCCACCGACAAACAGCTTCGAACAATCAGGCAATGCGATGGGCTTGTCCATGAAAAGGTTAATCTCCAAAATTTGTGGTGGATGATTCTGCGCTGCTGATATTCTGCTTTTTCTGAGGTGCCTATGCTTCACTGGCGCTACACGCGCCCCGGGAGTCAATGCGCTTAGATTGGAATCGAAACCATTGAGAATGACCAGCTTGTAATACTCTAACGCTTAGCCTGTAGCGATCAAGGAAGCCCATTAGATGTCCCGGCAACTATTATTTCCCCAACATCACATGACACCCGAGGCGGAGGCTCTGCGTTTGGAAGTTCGCGCTTTCCTGCGCAAAGAGCTAGACGCCGGAAGCTTCGTCTCATGCAGCGACTCATGGATGAATGCGTCGCCGGAATTTTCACGCAAGCTCGGTCGCGCAGGCTGGCTCGGTCTGACCTGGCCAAAAAAATATGGTGGCGCCGAACGCACGACATTGGAGCGATACGCACTCACCGAAGAACTGTTGTCTGCTGGCGCACCAGTTGGGGCGCACTGGATAGCTGATCGACAGACGGGGCCAATGTTGCTGCGTTTTGGTACCGAGGAGCAGCGCCTCAAATTCATGCCCGCGGTGGCGCGTGGGGATTGCTACTTTGCTATCGGCATGAGCGAACCGGATGCCGGCTCGGACCTCGCCGCCGTTCGTACCCGTGCGGATCGTGTTGAAGGCGGCTGGCTTTTGAATGGAAGGAAAGTCTGGAGCAGCTTCGCTCATGAGGCGCATTGCATGATTGTGCTTTGCCGCACCTCGCCCAAGGAAGAGAACCGACACGCAGGTCTCAGTCAGCTGCTGGTGGAGTTGGACTGGCCGGGGATACAGATGAGGCCTATTCTGAATCTCGCTGGCGAGCATCATTTCAATGAGGTCGTTTTCGACGATGTATTTGTGCCGGATACGCGCGTAGTCGGTGAAATCGGAGAGGGCTGGAAGCAAGTGATCAGTGAGCTCGCTTTCGAACGTAGCGGGCCGGAACGTTTCTTAAGTTTCTACCCGCTACTTGCTCATTTGCTTGACCCGCTGGCCGCAAAACTGGAGGAAAACGGTGACGCTGCGCTGATTGCGACGCTTGGCGGCCTGATCACCCAGATTGCGTCGCTGCGGCAGATGTCGGTGTCGGTCGCTGGTCGCCTACAGACCGGCGTTTCCTTGGAAATGGAAGCGGCAGTGGTCAAGGACCTTGGCACGCGATTTGAGCGTAGTTTGCCCGAACAGGCGCGCCAGATCGCGGCAATTTCAGGGATGCCGCTGCACGAAGGGGAGTTTGGCCGGCTGCTTTCTGAGGCGGTGCTGCGGGCGCCCGCAGCGACTTTGCGCGGCGGCACTAACGAAATTTTGCGCGGCGCGATCGTGCGCGGGCTGGGACTAAGATGAACGAACTAACCGAACTGCTACAGCAGACCACACACCGTATTTTTGCCGATCTGTGCACCACAGAGCAGGTCAAACAGGCTGAAGAGGGGCAATGGGCGAGCGCGCTTTGGGAGTCGCTGGAAGAAAATGGCGTCACGCGTGCATTATTGCCGGCGGACAGGGGTGGCAGTGATCTAGCTCTGTCAGATGGCGTCGCCTTACTTAAGGTTTCTGGCTACTACGCGTCTCCGCTACCATTGGCCGAACACTGGCTCGCCGGTCTGGCCCTGGCCGACGCGGCGCTGCCAATGCCCGAGGGAGCGCTTAGCGTTGTGCCGGGGGCGACCTCAGTTGCTAATGCGATCGGCACGCACAAAGGCGTGCCTTGGGGGCGTAGGCTGCCGGTTGTAGCGCTCGGCGGCAGTGAGGCGAAGCCGCGGCTAAAAGTGTACGAGCATCCAGTGGTCGTCAAAGAATCCGTGAATATCGCGGGCGAGCCGCGCGATGAACTTGATCTCGCGCGATCCGAGTGCCAATTTGACGCGGCCTCATCAATGGGCGCCATGCGCTGGCTTTCATTGGGCGCATTGATGCGAAGTGCACAGATGGCCGGTGCATTGCGGCGTTGTTTCGAGCTTTCCAGTGAATATGCGGTGGAGCGCAAGCAATTTGGTCGGCCACTGGTCGCATTTCAGGCCATTCAGCAAGAGCTGGCGATTCTTGCCGGCGAAGTCGCCGCAGTGGAGGCCGCAGTGGATGCCGCCGCCAACGCAGCCCAGAACTTCTCGAATTCATCTGAAGACGACGGCCTGTTCGATATTGCTGTTGCCAAGGCGCGCGCGAGCATGGCGGTTGAATCGGCAACTCGAATCTCTCACCAGATACACGGTGCGATGGGCTTTACCTATGAACATCGCTTGCACCAGTACACCCGTCGCCTATGGAGCTGGCGTGATGAATTTGGTACAGAGGTGTACTGGAATACGCTGATTGGAAAAAAAGCCCTGGAGCTTGGCGGTGCGGGGCTGTGGCCGTTTATGACACGCTTAGGTGGCCGCGCTCCAGCCTGAGCCTCTTAAATCTTTTACGGTGGGGGTAAAAATGATTCTGCACGGCGAAGAACTTATTCGTGAATATACCGAAGCGGGCCACTGGGGAACGCGCACGCTGATCGACACGTTTCGCGCCCAAGTAGCTGCACACGGTGAACGGGTTGCCGTGTTGGATCCGCCGGACCGGGCCCTCCTGGTCAACACTGCGCCGCAGCAGAAGAGCTGGGCTGAGATGGGAGCAGCTGCGGAGAGCATTGCCAGCAGACTGCTGGAGCTGGGATTAAAGAAGGATGATGTCGTCATTATCCATCTCCCCAATGTCTGGGAGCTTCTGGTCCTGTACTTTGGGGTCAGCATGGCGGGCGGGATTCCATCGCCGCTGGCGATGCAATGGCGACAACACGAGTTGGGGCACGTGGCCCGCACGACCGGCGCCCGGTTTTATATTGCCGCGGATCAGTTCAAGGGCACCGAGTACCTGGGTCTGGTGGATAAGCTGGAAGGGGATCACCGGATTGAGCACCGTATTGGCCTTGAAGAGCTGACACGATGGGCAGGAGGGGGCGTCAATTCCAGTGCGCTGGAGAAGGTGAGGGTGAGTGCAAACGATATATTCACCCTATGTTGGACTTCGGGCACTGAGTCGCTGCCCAAGGGAACGCCGGTATCCCATAACAATTGGTTTTTTCAATCCGGTCGCGTGCTCGGACTTGTTGATGTAAGAGACGGCGACCGCATTCTCTGCGCGGCGCCCATCGTCAACATGACGGGTGTTGGCGCGATGATGCTGCCCTGGCTATTTCGCGCCGGAACAATGCTCCTACATCACCCTTTGAACCTGGATCTGTTTGTCAGCCAACTCGAGACCGGGAAGGTGCAGTTCTCAAGTCTAGTGCCAGCGATCTTGAACATGATCTGCAAGCTGCCCAATGTAGACGAGATCGATCTGAGTCACATACGTACGCTTGCGGTTGGCTCTGCGCCTCCTTCTGCCTATGCCATTCAGGAATTCAAGCGCCGTTGGGGCATCGAGGTCATTAATCTGTGGGGTCAGAACGAAGGCACGGCGCTGGTCGCTGGTCCGCATGATGTGCCCGATCCATCGCAGCGGGTCGATCATCTGCCCTGGTGGGGCCGAGAGGGCGTTCAATGGCCGTCGGCAATTCCTGCAGTGAAGATCAAGATCGTCGGCGAAGAGGGTGAATTACTGACAGAGCTTGGGTCCGTGGGAGAACTGGCGTACAAGGGGCCGAATGTTTTTCCCGGCTACTTCAAGCGACCGGACGTGAATGAAGAGTCTTTTGACGAAGACGGGTTTTTTTATACAGGCGACACTTTCAAAATTCTTGAGGGAAACTTTGTCAGCTTTTTCGATCGCAAGAAAGACATCATTATTCGCGGCGGATTCAATATCAGTGCCGCCGAAGTAGAGAATATGGCCCTGGGATACGCTGACATTATTGATTGTGCCGCGATTGCTGTTCCGGACGAAATCATGGGCGAAAAGGTCTGTCTCTGCGTTGTTGCGAGAGACCCTAAGCAGCCACCTGTCTTGAGCGATGTGACGAGTTGGATGCGTGAGCAGGGATTTGCCAGCTACAAATTTCCGGAATCGCTACATATGGTCGAGCAAATTCCACGCAACCCGGTAGGGAAAATTCTAAAGCGTGAACTACGGGAAGCAAGCGAAGCTCAGCTTTAAATCCGCCGCCATGATTAAGTTGACTCAGGACTTTTTTGCCCCGGATATCTGTCGTCTCAAGTTTGCGATTTAAATAGCTTGTAATCAGACGGAGCTGCAACAGGAATCCGACAAAAAGAGTCCATTATTCTATCAAGCGTTTGATAGAATAATACATTCTGACATGAGCACGCAGCTGGCTTTGGGCGAGGAATCGAGGCACACCGGACTGCTTTGCTAGTTTTCTGAGACATCGCCGCTGAGACCGCTTCTGAAGGAATGTCGTGTTAATAGATTTAGGCAACACTTTTTTGTTGTGCGCTTGCGCAACAGCTGATTTGCTCGAGGAGTTACCAATCTGATGGCTCTGATGTCTTCCAGGGTATCTTCTTCAAGCGAGGACTTCCGTCTCAACCGCGACGCCTATGTGGCACGCATCGCCGACTTGTGGCAACGCCGTACGGCAGCGAGCTTAGGCGGGTCAGAACGAGCCCGGCGCCTGCACAAGGAGCGCAAACAATTGCTACCCCGCGAGCGTGTTGCAGCCTTGCTCGACCCCGGCTCGCCCTTTCTAGAGTTTTCGCATCTCGCCGGGGAGGGAATGTATGAGGGCGTGCCGCCAGGCGGC
>JBFJJV010000150.1:0-6961 GCA_041635265.1 Panacagrimonas sp. | reverse complement strand
TCGCCCGCAGCTAATTTTTGAATCGCAGCGCGTATGGCAGCACTTTGCTCGCGACCTCGCTCAACAAAGCGAACCCGGGATGCGCCGCGTGATAACGCCTCCAGCCCTAACGCGCCACTGCCTGCGAACAGGTCCAGGCAGCGCGCGCCATCGATGCGCGGTGCGAGCCAATCAAACAGGGTTTGGCGCACACGATCGGGCGTCGGGCGCAAGCCCTCGGTTTGCGCAAACTCGATCTGGCGACTACGCCACGCTCCGCCAATGATGCGAAGACGGCCAGCTGGGCGTTTCCTGGAATGGATGAGAATTCTCTTTCGGCTTGGACGAAGAACTCGCTATTTGCCGTCCATGCGGTCCAGCTCTTCGGCCTTGCGTTTGAGTTCAGCAACATTGGCGAAGTGATAGGCGAGCAGCGCGCCAACCAGGACGCCAACTAGAAATGCGATGCCGATAACTATGATCATGTTCTTATCCCTGCGTTCCGCCAACGGTAAGACTATCCAGACGCAGCGTCGGCTGACCCACGCCAACCGGCACGCTCTGACCCTCCTTGCCGCATATACCGACGCCCGCGTCGAGCTTCAGGTCGTTGCCGACCATGGAGACGCGCGTCAGCACCTCTGGTCCGTTGCCGATCAAGGTGGCACCTTTTACCGGCCGGGTAATCTTGCCGTCTTCAATCAGATAGGCCTCGGACGCCGAGAAGGTGAAATTGCCTGAGGTGATATCGACTTGCCCACCGCCAAAATTCAACGCATAAAGTCCGCGGGGTACCGAGGCGATGATCTCTTCCGGATCACTGTCGCCGCCGAGCATGTAGGTATTGGTCATGCGTGGCATCACCAGCGACGCAAATGATTCGCGCCGCCCGTTGCCGGTTGATTTGGTTTTCATCAGCCGTGCATTGAGCGTGTCCTGCATATAGCCGGCCAGCTTGCCGTTCTCGATCAAGGTCGTGCACTGACTGGTATTGCCCTCGTCGTCCAAGTTTAATGAACCGCGACGGCCGGGCATGGTGCCATCATCAACCACCGTGCACAGGCTCGAGGCCACACGTTGTCCCATGCGCCCCGAGAAGGCTGAAGTGCCCTTTCGGTTGAAATCACCTTCCAGACCGTGGCCCACCGCTTCATGTAACAGCACGCCAGGCCAGCCTGGACCGAGTACTACCGGCATAGACCCGGCAGGCGCTGCAACCGAGTCTAGAAGGATCAGCGCCTGGCGTACCGCCTCTCTGGCGTACTGCTCTGGCAGATTCTCAGAAAAATAATCGAGTTCAGCTCGTGCGCCACCGCCCACATGGGCTTGCTCACGCCGACCTTTCTGTTCAACGATGACGGTCACGTCCATGCGTACCAGTGGGCGCACATCGGCACTTCGACTGCCATCGGCGCGGGCCATCATGACCACCTCGTACTGGGCGGCGAGCGAACACATGACTTGCTGGACGCGCGGATCCGCGGCGCGTGCGGCCGTATCGGCCCTGCGCAGCAAAGCGATCTTGGCCGGCGCATCGGCGGATGCGGGTGGATCTACCTGAGGATAGAGCGCGCGCCCCAACACGATACGCTGCGGCGCCACCTCATTGGCCTTGCCGTCGGCGACGATGGCGCGGGCCGCACTCGCAGCCTCCAGCAGTGCATCCAGTCGAATATCTTCGGAATAGGCCAGCCCCTGCTTCTCGCCGGAGACGGTGCGCACACCTACACCCTGCTCCACCGAGTGACTGCCTGATTTGACGATGCCCTCTTCAAGCGCCCAGTGCTCGGTCCGCGAATACTGGAAATAAAGGTCGGCGTCCTCGGCGCCCGTAGCCAGACTCTGGCCCAAAATCTGCTCCAGATGCCCCTCATTCAGGCTGGCGGGTTCCATGAATTGCTGGCGGGCAATTTCTAGCGCATCAGGCATATGAAGTTTCAACTATTCGAATAAGAACAAAGCGTATCAGGACCAGGCGCGCGCAGCCTGACCCAACTCGGGCATATGGAGCAAGAAACTCCATTCCGAGGATAATGTGGACATCCATTTAAATATCAATCCATGGAGTCCTGACAATATGACATCGCCCTTTGATTATTCCGGCAAGACTGTCTTTATTGCAGGCGGCACCAGCGGTATCAACCTGGGCGTTGCACACGGATTCGCCCAGGCCGGGGCCACCGTTGTGGTGGCCTCTCGCTCTCAAGACAAGGTCGACGCTGCCGTCGAGGCACTCAAGGTACACGGCGGACAGGTTGCGGGCCACGCGCTGGATGTGCGCGATCATGCGGCAGTGGAGGCAGCGTTCAAGGCGACCGGCCAGGAATTTGGCGAAATCGATGTGCTGATATCGGGTGCAGCGGGCAACTTCCCGGCCCCCGCCTTGGGTATTTCCCCCAATGGCTTCAAGTCTGTTGTCGACATCGATCTGCTGGGCACTTTTCATGTCCTTCGCGCGGCGTTTCCCTATATCCGCAAGCCCGGCGCCAGCCTGATCAATATTTCAGCACCACAGGCCTTTCTGCCGATGGAGTTCCAGATGCATGTCTGCGCAGCCAAGGCCGGCGTGGATATGGTGACGCGCGTCGCCGCGCTTGAGTGGGGCCCCGTGGGAGTACGAGTGAACTCCATCGTTCCCGGCCCGATCGATGACACCGAGGGCATGCGCCGCCTCGCACCGACAGAAGAAGCGCGTCAGCTGGCCATCGAAAGCGTTCCTCTGCGGAAGATGGGCACCGTGGAGATGATTGCCGACGCCTGCCTGTGGCTGTCCAGCCCGATGGCTTCCTACGTCAGCGGCGTAATCTTGCCCGTCGATGGGGGCTGGAGTCTTGGCGGCGCCGCGTCTGTTGGCAAGGGCTTGAGCGAAATTCTTGGCGGCCACCAGAAACGCAAAAAATAGTCCGCGTTCACGCTCGACCGGCCTGCGCAATTCGCCTCAACTCCTGCCTTTCTTCCCCAAGGGATGGAGATGGCAGTCGCGCAAGTGATCGTTGACTACCCCCATGGCCTGAAGATAGGCGTAGATGATGGTGCTGCCGACAAACTTGAAGCCGCGTTTTTTCAGATCCTTGCTGATCTGATCTGACAGTTCGGTTCGCGCGGGAACCTCACTCATGTTTTTCCAGTCGTTGAGCACGGGCTTGCCCGATGGCAGCCAATTCCATAAATAGGCGTCAAAGCTGCCGAACTCTTGTTGCACGGTCAGAAAGGCCTGCGCGTTGCGCCTGACCGACCATACTTTCAGTCGATTGCGCACGATGCCTTCGTCCAGCAGCATTTTCTCAAGCTGTGCATCGGTCCGCCGCGCCAGCTTCCTGTAATCAAAGTCGGAAAATACACGGCGATAGCCGTCACGTTTATTGAGAATGGTGCTCCAGGACAAGCCCGCTTGTGCACCTTCGAGAACAAGAAATTCAAACAGGACCGCGTCATCATGCTGCGGTCGCCCCCATTCCTCATCGTGATAGGCCTTGTAAGCATCCGAGCCCAAGCACCAGGGGCAGCGCCGTTTTTCAGTTCGCACCATCAGGCAAACCGCAGCCTCTGGCCGCGCGGCGCTGACACTCCCCTGCCATCCCAGGCCAGGTCGCCGTTCACCCAGGTCGCATCAATTTTGCCGTGCAGGATCTCGCCGTCCAGCGGCGTCCAGCCCACCTTGTAAAGCACATCTTCGTTGCGCACACGAGTTTCCGTCTGGTCATCAACCAGCACCAGGTCAGCGAAATAACCTTCACGGATGTAGCCGCGATCCTTGATGCCGAACAGATCCGCCACGGCATGGCTTGTCTTACGCACGAGGGTGTGCAGATTCAACTCTTTTCTGCGCACCAATTCCAAGCCCATCAGCAGCGCGTGCTGCACCAAGGGCAAGCCGGAGGGCGCCTTGAAATATTTGTTGCGCTTTTCTTCCAATGTGTGGGGCGCATGGTCGGTAGCGATGACGTCAATCCGATCTTCCATCACGGCACGAACCAGGGCCTCGCGATCTTTGGCGGTCTTGATCGCCGGGTTGCACTTGATCAGGCTGCCACGGTTAGCGTAATCCGCATCAGTGAAAAACAGGTGATGGATGCAGGCCTCCGCTGTGATGCGCTTGTCTTGCAAGGGGCCGGCCGCAAAGAAATTTAACTCTCTGGCTGTGCTCAGATGCAGAACGTGCAGACGCGCATCGAATTTTTTGGCCAGCCCGACAGCCAGATCTGTCGATTGATAGCAAGCGTCAGCAGAACGAATCAGCGGATGCGCCTCCCAAGGCACGTCTTCACCGTACTTCTCGCGTGCTTTTTTTTCATTGCGCAGGATACTGGGCGTGTCTTCGCAGTGGGTAACCACCATCAGGCGACAGCGATCAAAGATGCTTTCCAAGACGCGGGGATCGTCAACCAGTAAATTTCCCGTCGCTGCGCCCATAAATACTTTCACCGCACAGGCTTCATCGGGCTGCAAGGCGGCAATCTCTTCGAGATTATCCCTGGCAGCGCCAAAGTAGAAACCGTAATTGGCGTGGCTGCGTCCTAGCGCGTCTGCATATTTCCCGGCCAGCAATTCACGCGTGGTCATGGCGGACGTGTTATTCGGCGTGTCGAGTACCGAGGTGATGCCGCCCGCCACCGCTGCCGCTGACTCGGTCGTCAGATCACCTTTATACGTCAGGCCAGGATCACGAAAATGAACCTGATCGTCGATCATCCCGGGCAATAACAGCTTTCCGCCTGCGTCGAATACTTCAGCACCCGCCGGAGCCGACACCTTCCTTCCGATATGCTCGATACGCCCGTCCCGAAGCAACACATCGCCACGAACGATGGAGCCTTCGTTGACGATGCGCGCCGTGCTGATCAGGGTAATTGACACGTCCTCGGACCTATTTATGACTCATGAGCCGCCTAAAGGTGAATCCACCTGCATCCATAGTCAATGATCTCTCGTATGGAGCTGTTCTTGACGCAGAACAACCTCACCCGGAGATCACCGCATGCGCAGTATGCTTCTTCCCCTCTCACTGGGAACAGTCCTAGTTTGCGCCCTTTCCATTGACAGGGCCGCGGCCTCCAGTCATCGCGAAGCACCCTTTATCACCAGCACGCCCAAGGTCGATGGCACGGATTTCTATATGTTTCGCAGCTACGAGACGGGTCGCGGCGACTTCGTCACCCTGATCGCCAATTATCAGCCACTGCAGGATGCCTACGGCGGCCCGAATTATTTCTCCATGGACCCCAGCGCCCTTTACGAGATCCATATTGACAATAACGGGGATTCGGTCGAGGACATCAGCTTCCAGTTCCGCTTCCAGACCCGCTATGGGCAGGCCAATGCCGGCAATATCGTCGTCAACGGCACAGTCAACGGCGAAACCCGCGACGGTCAGCCGGAACAACGCGTTCAGGTTCCTCTGGTCAACCTGCTCGGCGGTAGCGGCAGCAGCCCGGGACTGGTCAACGTGGTAGAAAACTACACGGTCAAAGTCGTCAACAACGGTCGCCGCAGCGGTAATGCCGGTGAGGTGACGAATGCCCTGAACGGCAGCAGCAGCTTCACCAAGCCGCTGGATAACATCGGCCAGAAGTCCATTCCCGACTATGCCGACTATGCCAGTGACTTCATCTATAACGTCAATATTCCCGGATGCGCTACCGCGGGGCGCCTGTTTGTCGGCCAGCGTCGCGAAGGCTTTGTGGTGAATCTGGGCCAGGTCTTTGACCAGATCAATCTGAACCCGCTGGGCGCCCGTAATTCAGCCCGCAACGTCATCGACGACAAGAACATCACCTCGCTAGCCCTGGAAGTACCCACCCGCTGCCTGACCGATGGCACCGAGCCCGTCATTGGCGCATGGACCACGGCCAGCCTGCGTCAGGCGCGACTGCTCAATCCTGAACCCACCGGACCTGGCGACAGCGGCCCGGGCAATCGAGGTCCGTCTCGCCAAGGTGGCGCGTGGACCCAGGTCTCCCGCCTAGGTAGCCCGCTGGTCAACGAGGTCGTGATCGGCATCACGGACAAGGACAAGTTCAATGCCAGTGCGCCAAGTGACGACGTTGCGAATTTTGCCAACTATGTGCTGTACCCCTCACTGCCGGTACTGGTCGAAGTGCTATTCGGGGTCCCCGCGCCTGAGACCCCTCGGACCGCTGATCTCCTGCCTGTATTCGTGACCGGCATACGCGCCAACGTCAACGGCACCATGACCGACTTCACGCATCCTGCGAACATCGATCTGAGCACGCTGGCAGGCGCTGGTGAAATGCTGCGAATGAACACCGCGTTCCCGGCTGTACCGACTCCCTTGGCCAGTCAGAGCGACCTTGGCTTCCTCGCCTGTGACCTCGGCGGTTTCCCCAACGGCCGCCGCCCCATCGATGACGTGGTCGATATCGCACTGACAGTCGCAGAAGGCGCCCTCACCGGCAGCAATGGTCTGCAGACCTGTGACCTGAGCGGCGCCACTCCGACCGTCAGCAATCCTGGCGCCGTGGTCAATGACGGTGCCCAGCCCGATCCAGCCGACTACCTGAGCGTCTTTCCCTACCTGAATACCCCGCTGTCGGGCGCCGTCAACCAGCCATAACCGGGATATCCCATGAAAAAGACACATATAGCGACACTTGCTGTGCTGTCTGGCCTGGCGATGGCCATGACCGCTTGTAGCGATGGCGACCCAAACGGCAGCAGTGCCTTTCCCTTCGGCAGACCTGACAATGCCGCCCGATCGGTTTCACTCATCGCCAATCAGCAGATCAATCTGAGCACGGATGAGACCTCTTCACCCATCCTGATCAACGATTTGCCAATAAATAATACGGATACCAATGAGACGGGGCTGCCATCGCCGCTGTGAGACAGGTTATCCTCGCCCAATGACTGGGCATTTGTTCAAGAACGTCCTGCGACCTGTGCGTGGGACGTTTTTTTTGGTGCTGCTGCTGCCGATATTGGCAGCGGCCGAGCCCTTTCGGCCGCAAAACGACAAGGACAT
>JBFJJV010000149.1:0-7007 GCA_041635265.1 Panacagrimonas sp. | reverse complement strand
GAATACCTTGCCCAATATGAGCACGCCGAGCTCGGGCGACGCCGAACCCGCCTCGGTCCAGAGCGGTCGCGAATTATGGGCCTTCATGCCAAGGGCGACGATGAAGGTTCAGAGCAAACTATTGGCTGGCTCTGTGCTGAGTGCCGATGCGACCCATCCGAACTACGACCTGAGCTTTCCGACCCGGCCATTTTCGCCACATCCCTACACACTGGACGGCTCACCCACGATATTGCTCAAGGATATCAACGGTGACGGCACGATCAACGGCGCAGATAAGGTTTATGTCTACATTGGCATGCGCCGTGGTGGAAAAAACTATTACGCACTGGATGTCACCGACCCACGTAGTCCTAGCATGCTATGGACCATCAATGGCGGCTCCGGCGATTTCGCGGAACTGGCCAGTACGTTCTCGAAACCCCAGACCGGACGACTACGTGTAGGAAGCACGCTGCGCGACGTACTGATCTTCGGCGGCGGCTACAGCAATAATAAAGACTTCAAGGCGCTTGGCAGCGACGATGTGATAGGCAATGCCCTGTTCGTGGTGGATGCCGTCACGGGAAGTCTGATCTGGAAAGCGACCGGCAACAACGCGGGTCAGACCGCCAGTGCCAGTCATTTTGTTCACTCAGGTCTGGTTGACAGCATTCCATCGGATGTCGCAATCGCGGATACCGACGGCGATTTTGAGGGATTGATCGACCGCGCGGTGGTTGGCGATACGGGCGGCAAGGTCTGGCGCGCGGATTTTGCTGGCACAGACACCAGTAACTGGAAGCTGACGCTGCTGGCCAATCTGGGGCGGCACAACATCAATGACAAGACCAATGATCGTCGTTTCACGAATGAACCGGATATTGTGCAATCCAAAGATGATACCGGACCCTACGATGGCATCATTCTCGGCAGTGGTGACCGAGAGGATCCTCTGGACGGTGGTGGCGTAACCGAGAACTGGTTCTATCTGATCAAGGACCGCAATATCGGTGTAGGTGCCGGCGCGAACTCCTCGCTGACGCACGATACTTCGGGATTGGTCGACATCACAGACGTGGCGGTTCCGACTGGGGGTAGCGCGGCTGAACCGGTCAATACCGCCACCCGCAGCGCCGGCTGGAAGTTGCAGCTTGAGGAAGGCGTCGGAGAGAAGAATCTGTCGCCCGCCATCACCATTGGCGGCACCATATTTTTTACCAGCTATCTCAAACCCGGCACCTCCTCACAGTCCTCTTGTGGGCCTGAAGAAGGCAGCGGACTGCTTTATGCCGTCAATCTGGATGATGGCGCCCCGGCACGCAACTATGATGTAGACGGCGGGAACGGCGAAGATCCCAATAGCGCTGGTGACCGAACCAATGATCTGAGTTCAGCCGGCATTCCTGCGCAGCCCGTGTATCTGCCGCCCCTGCCACCACCCGATCCGTGCACCGGCCCTTCCTGCCCGACAGGTCCGCCGCCAGACCCGGAAAGCTGTGGTGTCTTGGTGATGCCCGATGGCTCGACTGAGAAAGTGGACTGCCCGCCGCCTACACCCACGTTCTGGCGGCGCCTGGAAAACTGATATGAACCGCAAGCAAGCTCGTTTACGCTCCGCAACCGCTCCGAAGAAGAAACTTGCTATCGGAACGCGCCGCCTGGCTGGCTTTACGCTGCTGGAATTGATGATCGTGGTCGCTGTTGTTGGCATTCTGGCCGCCATTGCGCTGCCCAGCTATGAGCAATACGTCTTGCGCACCAATCGAACAACGGTGCGCGCCTTTATGGGAGATCTGGTGTCGCGCCAGGAGAGTTTCTATGCAGATCGCAATGGCTATGCCACCACGTTAAGTGACCTCGGCATGAGCGCGGACTCCATTTCCATAGACGACGAGGCTCGCATCGGCTCTACGCCTGCGATCTACACGCTCACTCTGGGTGCGGCTGCCACCACCTGCGCCGCCTCTGCCTCGGGGAGTGCGACAGGAGACGAGTTTATGCTCTATGCCGTGCCTCAGGGACGCCAGACCGCGGACACCCGCTGCGCAACGCTGTGCGTCTCTTCGACCGGTTACCGCGGCGCTTCGGGCACCAGCAGCGGAGAATGCTGGACACGCTAATCGGGCGTGGTGGCTGTGGTTGATCCGCTGCGGCCACCGAGCTGCATGCGTGCCTCGCCGCACTGTTTGTCGTTCGAAACGCGAGCGTCTGTTATCCGAGCAGCGCCCTGATCCCGGTGGAATACGGTGCCCTGACGATGCCCTGCTCGCAAATAATCGCGTCGATCATCGCCGCTGGTGTGACGTCAAATACCGGATTCCAGGCGCGCGCGCCAGCCGGCGCCAATTGCTGGTCTTGAAGGCGGGTCAACTCCAGATCGTCGCGCATTTCGATCGGAATCAGACTCCCTTCCGCGCAATTCAGATCAAAGCTGCTGCTCGGCGCCACCACCATGAATTTTGCACCATGCTGTCTGGCGATGATGGCCAGCGCATAAGTGCCGACCTTGTTTGCGGTGTCGCCATTTCTGGCGATGCGATCTGCTCCGACGATCACCCAATCTATTTTTTGCGTGCGCATCAGATGCGCTGCGGCGCCGTCCGCGATCAGCTGACTCGAAATCCCCTCGCGCATCAGCTCCCAGGCCGTCAGACGCGCGCCCTGCAGCCAGGGCCGCGTCTCGGTATTGAAAACCCGTGCAATCTTGCCTTGCCCCCACGCGGTCCGAATGACGCCAAGGGCCGTCCCGTGGCCGCCGGTAGCCAAGGCACCGGTATTGCAATGGGTCAGCACGTTTGCCCCCGGCGATAATAAGGAGGCGCCCAAGTCTGCCATTGTCAGATTTTGCGCCAGATCTTCCTGGTGAATCTGCTGCGCTTCGAGCAACAGATCGGCGGCCTGTCTGGATTCCAGTCTGGCCATTCGATCCAGGGCCCAGTGCAGATTGACCGCAGTGGGCCGCGACTCGGCCAACAGGCCTCGGCTGTGCTCAAAATCCGCCCCTTGCTGAGCACCTAGCGCCAATCCATAAGCCGCTGCGATGCCTATGGCGGGCGCACCCCTGACCACCATGGACCGAATCGCCTGCGCCACGTCCTCCGAACTCTGGCACTCAATCCACACTTCTTCAACGGGTAATTGGCGCTGATCGAGTAGGCACAGCACCTTCCTCTGCCATTGAATCGCCTGAACAGCTTGGGTCTTTTTTTGCACTTGTGTGGATACCGGTAGAATTCACCTGAATTCTACCGGCCACAAACCGATCACCGTGACAGAAACATCGAAGCCAAGCTCTGTTGACCTAGTGGTGTCAGCCGGATTCATCGTTCCCGTTGAGCCGGCCGGTAAGGTTCTCGCCGGGTATTCTCTGGTCGTCGATGCGGGCCGAATCGTTGCTGTCTTGCCGACGCCACTTGCGCAATCGCGCTATCAGCCCAGGCAATCCTTAGACCTTTCGGATCACGTTCTGATGCCCGGACTGGTCAATCTGCATACCCATGCCGCAATGACCCTGATGCGTGGTCTGGCAGATGACCTGCCCCTCATGGACTGGCTGGAACAGCACATCTGGCCTGCAGAAACCGCACATATGTCGCGCCAGTTCTGTGTCGATGGGACTCGCCTGGCCGCCAGTGAATTCATCCGCGGCGGCGTGACCTGCGTCAACGATATGTATTTTTTTCCGGACGCCTCGGCTGAGTCGTTTGGTGCGGCTGGCATTCGAGCCGCTATCAATCTGATCATCATTGAGTTTCCCTCAGCCTGGGCGAGTAGTGCAGACGAGTACTTCGCCAAAGGTATAGCCGTCCATGACCAATTGCGCGGCAATCCCCTGCTAAAAACCATCTTCGCGCCGCATGCTCCGTATACCGTCAGCGATGGCGCTCTGGAGAAAGCCCGTGCCTATGCTGAGGAATTAAACATCGGCATTCATATGCACCTCCACGAGACGGCTTTTGAAGTCGCCGAAGCGGTCAAAAATACCGGCCGACGACCATGGCAACGGCTAAAAGAGCTGGGCATTCTAGGGCCTGACTTCGTCGCAGTGCATATGACCCAGCTCAGCGATGAGGAAATTTCGGAGGCCGCCGAATACGGCGTCCACATCGCGCATTGCCCTGAATCCAACCTGAAACTGGCCAGCGGTTTCTGTCCGGTTCAGAAATTGCTGACCGCAGGTGTCAACGTTGGCATCGGCACCGATGGTGCGGCATCGAATAATGATCTCGATATGTTCGCAGAAACGCGCACGGCCGCCCTGCTCGCCAAAGGAGTGAGCGGAGATGCGCGCGCGTTCGCAGCGCCTGCTGCACTGCACGCGGCGACCATGGGCGGCGCGAAAGCACTCGGTCTGGATCAGGAGATCGGCACACTACAAGTAGGCAAAGCGGCGGACTTTATCGCCGTCGATTTTTCCCGGCCGCACCTTCATCCCTGCTACGACATCATATCCCACCTGGTCTATGCCGCAGGACGCGGCGACGTCACTGACGTTTTCGTAGCCGGTCGCGCCCTGATGCGTGACCGTCAGTTGCTGACGGTGGATTCCGCCGAGGCCAGTGCCAAGGCACTGGAATGGCAACGCAAAATCTCCAACAAAGCGAACTGATTTCATAAAAAGCCATGAGTAATGTTGATAAGCGTGAGATCAGCCACTTTGACCGGCTCGCTGCCAGCTGGTGGGACCCACGGGGGGAAATGGGCCCGCTCCACGCCCTGAATCCGCCCCGTGTTCGCTTCATCGAACAGGCTTGCGGCGGACTCAGTGACAAGACGGCCCTCGACGTCGGCTGCGGTGGCGGCATCCTGACCGAAGCACTGGCTCAAAAAGGAGCAAAGGCCAGCGGCATTGACCTGGCAAAGGACGCGCTGACCGTCGCCAACAACCATGCAGTCCAAGGCGGCCTGAAGATCAATTACACGGCGATCGCAGCCGAAGAACTGGCTGAAAAAAAGGCAGACTCATTTGATGTGGTTTGCTGCCTTGAAATGCTGGAACACGTGCCGGACCCGGAGAGCATCGTGGCTGCCTGCCGCAGGTTGGTGCGACCAGGGGGCGATGTCATCTTCTCGACGATCAACCGAAACCCCAAGAGTTTTGCATTGGCCATCGTGGGCGCGGAATACGTGATGGGTCTGATTCCCAGGGGCACCCATGACTTCGGTAAATTTATTCGACCTTCCGAGTTGACTCAGTGGTGCCGGGACGCCGGTCTCGAAATTCTGCAACTGCGCGGTCTGCGTTACAACCCGCTGCTGAAGTCGGCAAGTTTGTCGGACGATGTCGACGTCAATTATTTGCTGCACTGCAGACGTCCGGAATGAGCATTTCGATTTCTGCAAAGGCCTGGTTGTTTGATCTGGACGGAACCCTGGTCGATACCGCCCCGGACCTGGGCGACGCCGCCAACAAGGTACGCGCGGAGTGCGGTCTGCCACCCTTGCCCATGGCGGACTATCGGCCTGCAGCCTCTTCTGGCGCGCGCGGCCTGCTTGGCATTGCCCTGGGTCTGAGTCCCGACGAAGACGAATTTCCGGTCCGACGCGACAGTTTCCTCGCCCACTACCGTGCGAATCTGAGCGGCAGCTCGAGACCTTTCGCCGGCATCAATGAATTGCTGCTTGCCGTGGAACTGAAAGGACTCAAATGGGGCGTAGTCACCAATAAACCGGGCTGGCTTACCCTTCCCCTGATGAAGGAACTCAGGCTCTATGAGCGCGCCGCCTGCGTCATCAGCGGCGATAGCGCGCCACGGCCAAAACCGGCGCCCGACAGTCTCTTGCTGGCCTGTGAGCAGATATCCTTGTCGCCTGCGGACTGCGTCTATGTGGGCGACGACGCGCGTGACATCACGGCCGCGAAGGCGGCAAATATGCGTTCGGTCGCTGCCGGATGG
Source organism: Panacagrimonas sp. (assembly GCA_041635265.1). Taxonomy (GTDB): domain Bacteria; phylum Pseudomonadota; class Gammaproteobacteria; order Nevskiales; family Nevskiaceae; genus Panacagrimonas. The sequence goes on along the minus strand of JBFJJV010000149.1, from coordinate 1,128 downwards.
GGCTATGCGGGCGAGACCGAAATTTCCGAATGGGGTGCGGATGTGATCAGCAAGACCGTCGCAGATCTGCACGGATTACTACCCTAGCCTCAGCGAACCAAAACTCGAAAACTGAACGTGAATTCCAAATTCTCATACTCGGCGCCAGCTGATCTGCTCAAAGACCGCGTGATTGTGGTGACCGGTGCCGGTGGCGGCCTGGGCAGCGCTCTGTCGCTGGCCTGCGCAAGATTGGGTGCGACCGTCGTGCTGTGCGGGCGTACCGTGCGCAAGCTGGAAAAGGTTTATGACCGCATAGAAGCCGAAAATGCCAGCCAGGCAGCAATCCTGCCGATGAATCTGATGACTGCGACCTGGGCTGAATACGAAGCCTTCGCGCAGACCATAAAAGAGAACTTCGGCCGACTCGACGGTCTGGTCCATGCGGCGGCCCATTTCAAAAGCTTTGCTCGGCTCGAGGATATCGAGCCCCGTGAATGGCTGGACAGTCTGCAGATCAACCTGACAGCACCGTATACCATGACCCGCCAGTGTCTACCCCTGCTGCGAGCGGCAGCAGATGCCTCGGTGATCCAGATTCATGACGGGAATGGTGCGCAGCAGAGACCGTTTCGCGGAATCTATGGCATCGCCAAGAATGCCGCTGCCGATATGTGCACTGCGTTTGCCGCAGAGCTGAAGCTGGACAAGAATTTACGATTCAACGTGTATGACCCCGGACCGATGCGAAGCGAGATTCGTGCCCAGGGTTATGCGGGCGAATCGGCCCAGGATGTGCCGCTGCCGGAGACGCGGCTGGATCGCCTGATCTGGTTATTGGGACAGGACAGCGCGGGCACCAGTGGCATGACGTTTTCTGATCGCTGAGCAAGGATCAGGTCCTGAATCTGGCCATCGGCGCGCGCCGATTTGCTTCCGTGCAAAACCGGACGGCCCCCAGGCGAGGCGGGGACGGCACTGAGAGATGCACGCCTACAGCCTGCGCCTTGGCCTGGCCTTCTTAGCTGCGGGTCGCTTTTTCTTCTCGGGCGCAGCCTCCTGCATATTCACTGCCTGAAGCAAGGCGGCCAACTCTTCCGGCTTTGCCTCCCGGTAGCTGCCAGCCTTGATGCCGCGACCGAGTCGAAT
>JBFJJV010000148.1:0-7045 GCA_041635265.1 Panacagrimonas sp. | reverse complement strand
GATGCGCTCCGGCGGCCCGGAAAGCAGCTGTTTATAGCTGACACGTGATCCACGGCCGACTAGGCCGCTGGCTTCCAGATCATCACTGGCGATCAAAACACGTGGTGCGAGATCAGAAAAGCCGCTACTGCGGTCAGGCTCATAGGTGAGAATGCGCGTCACCTTCAGGGTCAGCTGGCCCACTTGAATCGACCCGCCCAGACCGAGTCCCAGGGCCTGCCACAAGCGCAGGTCGACCCAGGCGGTTTGGCTCTGCGGGCCACGCGGTTCGCTGCGCTCCGCGCCAAAAGGTTCCGCTGCGGTGCGCAGCGAACCGCGCAGCGGATAGTTCGCGTCGACAGCCTTGATTGCGGCGAGAGACGATTGCTCACCATGAAAGGCAACGCTGGGAAATTGGACCAGCCGGGCACTGCTCAGCCCTAGCGGCGCAATCTTCGCGAGCAGGGATGCAGGCAAGGGCTCACGCGATGTGATGGCGGCGTCTGCGCCAAAGGCCTCGCCTGACTGATTCGCCAAGGCCCGCGCGACACGATCACTGAACAGGCTGACCGCGCTACTGGCGGCCACGGCCACCGCTACCGCCAGAGCAAGGATCAACAGTTCGGGATGACGTCGCCACTGAAGCCAGTTCATCGCGCTGGAGCCTGCTCGTCGGCACCATCGGCACGCACTGCAAGGCGAATACGGAGATTCTCTGGTGCCAGCGTAAAGCTGAGTTTCTCGCAAACTGGGCCCGCGTCGGTGACGGCCTGCAGATCGAAATTGCGGGCGATCATGAGGAGCACACTACGCATCTCGGCCAAGGCCAGGTTGCGACCAGGGCACATGCGCGGGCCGAATCCAAATGGCAAGGTAGCTGCCTTGCCAGGGCTTGGGTTCTCGTTCTCCTTGCTTGAAAACGGAGAAAACAGCGGCGGGGGATGGGAGCAGGGGGCGCTGTCGGCGGCGCTGCGCGCCAGCAACATGACGTCGGTATTGGCGGGGACCCGCACCTTGCCAAGGACGGTATCGCGGCATGCAGTCATCAGATAATAGGGCGCAACCGGCCGTAAACGAAGCGTCTCGTTGATGACCGCATCACTTGCCTCAAGCCACGGCGGGAACTGACTTGCGTCCGGCACTTTGTGATGCGGCATCAGACGGTCGGCCTCAGCGCGTACCTCGTGGAAGACATCCGGGTGCATGCAGAGATAATGCATAACCCAGGCCAGAGTGTTGGCGGTGGTGTCTTCGCCGGCAAGCAGCGCGGTCAGACAGTTTGCAAACACCTCGGACTCGCTGAAATCACTGTCATCCGCGTCGCGTGCGAGCAACAGCGCTTCGAGAAAGCAGCCGGGGTTCTCCCGGCGCTCAGGTTCCGCCCGCAGCCGTGCACGGGCAGCAGCGACCAGCTTGTCGACTTCGGTACGAACCTGGACCAAGGCACGATCCAGCTCACGATCCTCGCGTCGCTTGAAATAGCGCCATATCGGGAATGGCGCCGCCAAACGCCTGCCAACGGCCGGAAAGATCTTGTTGAGGTGGTTCTGAATGATGTCGTCACCCTGTTGAAGGGTATTGGCGTCATGGCCCAATGCGAAGAGCATGGTGACATCGACCGTATAACGCATCAGCTCTTCGGCCACATCCAGAACATCCCCCGCTTCGGCAGCCTGATACCAGCGATTCATCAGTCTTGTGGTCATGACCCCCAACTGCAGCTGAAAGCCGCGTAACTGACGCACGTTGAGGGAGGACATCCAGATGCGTCGTTGCCGCTTCCAGGATTCGCCTTCGGCGGCGAACACACCACAGAGTCCCATCTCCTCGAATACGGGCTCGAGACTGCTCAGGCGCCTATATCCATCCGGGCGATCACGCATAAGCTCTGCCATGGCTTCGAGATCGGAGACCACGAGCAACTGACGCGGCCCGTAGCGCACTCGAAAGAAGGGGCCGAATTCCCGGGCCAAGCGCTCCATACTGGAATGCAGGGTATTTGGATCAAAGTCCAGCAGGTTTCCGATCAGCGGCCAGCCGCGTGGGCCTGGCAGATCGGACATGGATTGCGCGCCCGGACCCATCACAGTAGAGCAAGCGATGCCGTACAGATCGTCTCAATGATGGCCACGACCAAGTACGTCCTTGCGTCGCGCATCACGGGCCAATTCTGCGTCACTCTCGAGCTGGCACTCCATGCAGAGCACTGCACAGGGATCCGACCCAAGTCGCGCTTGCGGCAGCGGCTCGGCGCATTTCAGGCAAATACCATAGGACCCGTCGCTCAGTCGCTTCAGTGCTGAGCGTACGCGCAGTAAATGCTGCGCCGCTCTTTGATCCGAGGCGAGCGACATGGCCTGCTGCTGCATGGCATCCATACGGGATAAACGCCCAAGCTTGGATTGATCCAGCTCAACCGCGGGGCTGGCCGAACGACGCTGCTCGCGCTGCGTGCTCAGCTCTTTCTGAAGGGCTTGCAGCTGGGCCTGCATCAATCTCAGAAATTCAGAAGCGTGCTCAGACATTGCGCGGAAGGAGGGGAAAGCCAAAATAGATATTCAAATAAAGATTACAGGCTTCTCAGAGCCATCACAGGACGACGAGGTCAAGCACACTTCTGCCCCTTATCGCGCTAGCAGGGCAAGGACGGCAGACCGACAAGATCTTTGCAGTCATTAATCCAGCTTGCCATCAATCAGCTGGAGCACGCGATCACAGCGCTGCGCGAGCTGATTATCGTGGGTCACCAGGATCAGGGTGGCGCCACGATCCCGGTTCAGGGAAAACAGCAGATCAATGATCTGCTCACCCGTTACCGCATCGAGATTCCCGGTCGGCTCGTCAGCAAAAAGTATGTCCGGGTCGGCGGCAAAGGCCCTGGCGAGGGCCACTCGCTGCTGTTCACCGCCGGACATCTGGTAGGGGTGATGCCCTGCCCGGCTTTTCAGGCCCACTTGCTCAAGGGCCTGCCTTGCTCTCTGATCCGCATCACGATGACCGGCAAGTTCGGCGCCGAGGCGCGCATTTTCAAACGCAGTGAAGCCGCCCAGCAACTGAAATGACTGAAATACGAAGCCCACACGCCCGGCGCGCAGTCGCGCACGGGCATCCTCATTCATCAACCGCAGGGCGCTGCCGGCAAGCTCGATCTCGCCGCGACTAGGCTGATCCAGCCCCGCCAACATCGACAACAAAGTGGTTTTACCCGAGCCACTGCGTCCGACAATGGCAACTGACTCGCCCTGAGCGATGTCCAAGTTCACGCCATCGAGAATCGTCAGCGGGATTTCGCCACTGCTAATCTGATGGCCTACATCGCGGGCGCGCACCGCCCATTCCACACGGGAGTCTTCATTGATTCGAATTTTTTCCTTCATATTGCTGCTGGCTTCCGCTTTAGTGTCGCCAGGCCTTGCTGCTGCAGAGTCGTCCAAACCGGTCATCCTGATTCTGGGAGATAGCCTCTCGGCCGGGTACGGCCTAGACGCCGGCCAAGGTTGGGTTGCGCTATTGAAACAGAAGTTGGCAACTGAGGGCTTGCCACATGAAATCGTCAATGCCGCGATTACGGGGGAAACCACGCGTGGCGGCCTGACCCGCCTGCCGCGCCTGCTTGAGCAACATCAGCCCCATCTCGTGCTGATCCAGCTGGGCGGCAATGACGGGCTGCGCGCACTGCCGGTCAGCGCCATGCAAGAAAATCTGTCAAAAATGGTGGATCTGAGCAAGGCCAGTGGCGCAGTGCCCGTGCTGTTTGAAATGGCCATTCCCAGCAATTACGGCCCGACCTACTCCTCCCAATTCACACAGGCGTTCAAATCTCTGGCCGAAAGCAAGGGTGTGCCCTTGGCCCCATTCCTGCTCGCCGGTTTCGCGCTCGACGAGAACGCCTTCCAGGCCGACGGTATACATCCCAGCGCGGAATCCCAGCCGCTGATGCTTGAAAACATATGGCCTGCCCTACTCCCCGCGCTCAAGCGCTAACATTCCGGCTCGCATGGAGGGCATCCGAGAGGCTAGATAGCACACGACTGGGCGCAACGCTAATCTATAGATCATGAAAATTGCAGTTATCGGATCTGGCATCTCCGGACTTATTGCCGCGGATCTGCTGTCGCAGCGACACCAGGTCGTGCTGTTTGAAAAAGAAGACCGCGTGGGCGGTCACACCAATACGATTCTGCTACCGCGTGAAGTCGGCGGATCACTGCCGGTGGATGCCGGCTGGATAATCCATCACGGCTTCAACAACCCTAATCTGACCGCCTTACTCAGCGAACTGGGTGTTCAGACTCGCAATGCGGACATGTCTTTTAGCGTGTCTTTGGGGAATGGGGCTTATGAATACAAGCGCGGTGCGCGTTTCTGGAGTTTGCTTACCCAGCCATCCAATCTGCTGAGCTGGACCCATCTGCGCATGCTGATGGACGTTCTGCGCCTCAGGGCACGCTGCCTGAAAATTTTCAGAAATGGGGAATCACCCACCGGTTCTCTGGGCGAATTTCTGGAGACTGCGGGCCTGTCACCGGCCTTGGCCAGCCGCTATGTGTTGCCCATGGCCGGCATGATCTGGAACTGCTCACCGCTTCAGGCGAGCGACTACCCGGCGGCCGATTTCATGCGGTTTTTCCAACTGCACTTTTGGTCTGGCGCACGCCGGCAGCCGACCTGGCGTACTGTCATCGGCGGCTCGAACCAATACATCAAGCCCATCCTGAGCCGTTTCAAGGGCGAACTGCGCACCGCCACACCCGTAATTTCGATCAAGCGCAATGAGAATGATGTGATCGTCAGGACCAACGTCAACCAGCAGGCTTTTGATCAGGTCATCTGCGCCACCCATTCGGACCAGACCCTGAAACTACTGTCGCGGCTCAGTAAATCCGAGCACGACATCCTTAGCGGTGTTCCTTATAGCGCCAGTCGCTGCGTGCTACACACGGATGAGCGATTTCTGCCAAAACGACGCGCTGCCTGGGCCTCTTTGAATTATCTCAACGAGCTTGATGAGGTGCATGACCGGCCCATATCGGGCAGTTACTGGATAAACAGGCTGCAGGGCATTAGCGGGGGTCCCAACTACATCGTCACGCTCAATCCCAGACACGAGATTCCGCCCCAGAAAATTCTGTACCAGACCATCTATGAGCACCCGCTCTACGGTCCCGCTAGCGTCGAGACCCGTTCACGCCTGCCAGAAATTCAGGGGCGGCGGCGAACCTGGTTTGCCGGCGCATGGACGCAGTTCGGCTTCCACGAAGATGGTCTGACTTCGGGACTGCGCGTGGTCAACGGGATAGATAAAGCCTGCATGCCAACGTGGGCAGCGCTGTGAAGCCAGGCGCAGCGTTATTGCTCTGCGCTGCGGTGTGAAGAATTCGGAACTTCCGCCACCTGCGAATGAGGGTCGTTTGCGAAGTTGATCGCTGATCGAGCGAAATCACGCATGCTCTAGCCTGGGTTTCAGTGTGGGAAAGACTGAAAACGGGATGCCGGCCGTTCAGGACCAATGAGTTGCAGAGCAATGGCCGACGCACGACGAGAAAACCGCCTGCCGACAATCGCAGCCAGTGACGCCCTGCTGGGTCAGTTGCTAGCTCGAGAAAATTTCGGCGCCGTTGGCACGATCCTGTCGCCAATCGACCAGGGCGAATCGGTGAGTCGATTGAAGAGCGGCGGCTCTGAGGTGGGGAGATGTTTTTCCAGCCAGGTCAGCATATCTGCCCACACTCGCTGCGACTGATCTACCGTCGGCATGATGCCCGCGTGCGGCAATTCCAGTGTAATGGTCGGCAGGCCGCGCGCAACTCCGGAATAGTTTCCGAGCGAGCCGGGATAGACGCCGAGCGGCTGCAATCTCAGATACCCGAAGCGCTGCGGCGGGTGCAGGGGACCATCAAAATCGAGAATGCCAAACGGAGCATGCACTGAAACGATGGCATCGGGTCGAAACTCCGCGATCTGCTCGGTCAGCCAACGGGTCTCGGGCTCTGACATGGCCGATTTCCCAGGGTTTCTGCGGCGATCGCGCCGCGTTTTCTCGATCCAGTACCGGTGTGCTGTGTTTGCCCAGTTCGGAGTCGGAAAGTTCCGATTGAGATCCACTCCCTGCGCATTGGTTCGGCTGGAAGGCCGCGACAACAAGCCATCGGGATTGCTGACCGGGATGACGCGCCAGTGAAATGGCTGCAAGCGCTCTTTCTCCAGCTTCTTCATCCACTGGAACACGATGCTGACCGAACTCAGCTCATCACCATGAATGCCACCAATGAGCATCACGCGGTATGGCGTACGCCGACTGCTGCCCGGCAGATAATCTCGATAGAGAAAAGGCATGCCTCGATGACTGGCACCGTTACCCACCCTGAGCCCCGCGTTCTTGCAGTAGTCCGTATCGACGCTGGCGAGTCGCCCGCCGATGCGCTCACAGGCACGATCCAGAGACGCCAGAGGAACTTGCCCTTGCACAGATGAAGCAAGCACAAAAATGAAAAGCCCGGCCATGAGCCGGGCATTCGTGAACGTCATAACTCGCTGTTTGAAGCCGCCAAGAATCACTTCAGCCTTCACGTTCCTTGCGAACTTTCTCTACCAGAAAATCAATGACCTTGGTCAGATCGGTGAAACTGCCCCCCGCCATCTCCGCGCTGCTTTGATACTTGCCGCCGACGACAACGCTGGGCACGCTGAAAATCTGATAATTCTTCGCCAGCTCAGTGGCCCGACGGGCCTGACTATCAACAGCAAAGCCTTTGAACGTACTGCTGAACACATCAGGCAGAACACCGGTCTGCTGATTGAAAAATGCGCCGATGGTCTCTTCCGTATAAAAATTTTGATGCTTTTCGTGTAGCGCCTTGAACAGCGGCCCGTGAATTTTCTCAGTCACACCCAGCGCTTGCGCTGTGTAATACGCTTTCTGGTGCAACACGCCTTCTGGACGCCCAAGACTCGACGGCACCCGAACGAAATCGACATCAGACGGTTTGCGGGAAAACCAGGCAGATATCGCGGGTTCAAAATTGAAACAATGGTTGCAGCCGTACCAGAAGAACTCTTCGACCTT
>JBFJJV010000147.1:0-7123 GCA_041635265.1 Panacagrimonas sp. | reverse complement strand
TCCAGAACTGACAATGTGCCCTCACTGAGCTTGGCTGCAAGCTCAGTCGGGATGCGTTCTGCGAGCTGTTTGGCCATGTAAGGGAGCCCCCATTGATAGGCGGCGGTGCCGGCAAACATCAGCAAGAACAGTGAAAACAGCGCAATCGGCAGGCTGCGTTGCGCCATATCCACTGCAGTTTCGCGGTATCCAATCGCTTTCAGCCAGAAGGCAAACGCATCGTGGTCACCAATTTCCACATGGGCGCCGTCAGCGTAGCAAACGATGCGCGGCGCACTGCCGATCTGCTCGCCGATGCGCACATCAGACAGCGACTCAATGCGCTCGAATCCATCCGCCCGAATCCAGACTTGATCACGACGCTCAAGCACATCGACCAGCACTGCCCTGGCACTTTTCCCGTCATAGTAAATGCCGCGCAGCCTCATAGACCGACATCGAAATCAAACATTTCGACCATCTCTTCTCCGCTGGCCGTGATGGCTGTGCCGGTCTGTGCGACGAAATCTTCCACTGACATGCAGGGCAGAAAGCTCAAGCATTGCGCACGGTAACGCGCAAGCCGCACTGCGGCCCAGGGCGCGAAAAGACCCAGCGTCAGCACGATCAGAATGAAGTTACTGCTGTGAATAAAGAACAGGGGCCAAAACTGCAATCTGCTGTCAAAACCGCTGTCGCCCAGATGAGTGTGATTCCAAATCAGGTTGCCGATGCGCGACTGAAACAATGGCGCCAGAATCAGGGAAAACAGCATGAAGACCAAAAACAGGCCGACCAGGATAGGCGCCATCATTTTGGGATCGGCCCGGCCCTCGATCTGGCCCAGCAGCGCAAACGAGCTGCCAAATAGCACCATCCCGCCGATCAGAGCCAACAGGAATATTGCGCCCACAACAAAGTACACCCAGAAGAATGCGCCCTCGCCCGCGCTGAATCTGAATTGGCTTGCTCCAAACCAGGACTGGCCGTGCTGATAGCGTTTCAGACGGTGATGAAACAGAGGGGCAGCGATATAGGCGGTCAGCAAGACCAGCGTACCGAAGCCCAGAAAGGTGATGTAGGCGTCCTTGTTCGTGCCCCGAAACGAGAAGCGCAGGCCACGGTAGCTGGAATAGTGCAGACGGAATCGAAAGGCGCTACGCAGCAGCAGCGGCAGCAATCCGCCGATCAGAACAAGGGCCAGCACCAGAGGCCAACCCGCGCTTTGTTCGGCCAGGCTGTAGGTAATGAGCAGCACCAAAGCCAGCAGCCGCCCTTTGAGAATGGCGATAGGCTCTCCGTGATAATCAAATCCGCCGCCGGCAAGGCGTGTGTGCTGATAAAAATATTTTTGCCGGCGCACCTTCGCCCAGGCCGAGTAGATCCCCAGGGTCAGGATGGACAGGACAAGATTAACGATCCAGATACGGAAATATTCGCTGCCGTTGCCGGTGAACTCAAAGGGTTCAGCAGGAAAATTGCCGGCGCTTGCCGTGGCTGCCAATTCCATCAATTCCCTCCAACTGCGACGAAAGAAAAATGTCTCAGACCCGGATATGCACCCAGTGTTTGCGCTCCCAGACAATCGCGAGGACGACTGCCTGCAAGCCACGATAGCCGATCATCGCCAGCCAGATTCCAGTCACTCCAAATCCCCAGACTGGACCGATAAGGTAAACGGCCGGCAGGAACAGCAGCCACTGCATCCCGATGCTGACGGCCATCACCAGCTTGGCCGCACCCACACCCAGCAGGGCCTGCATCAGGATCAGGCCGATGCCGTCGAGGATCAGGCCGGCACCAAATAGTTGCAAGGCGAGGCGCCCCATATCAACCAATTCCGGCTGCGGTAAAAACAGGGAGAGTATCGCTTCGGGCAGAACCATCATCGGGATACCCAGGGCCAGCAGAAAGATCGAGGCCACCTTACTCACGTCCCACGGCCAGCGATGCGCATCGTGCGGGTCTCCCTGTCCAAGTGCCTGCCCGGCCAGCGTTGCCGCGGCAAGACCGAAACCCATACTGGGCAATATCGAGACCAGGGCGATATTGAGCAGCACATTCACCACCGCCAGCTCCTCGGTCCCGACTTTGCCAACGACCCAATAGAGTGCGGTGAAGCCGCCCGAGAAAAACAACTGCTGAATGGATGAAGGCAGCCCCAGCTTTAACAAGGCGGAAAACTGCTCCCGGCTCGGCCATTTTTCCAGAAAGCCGGAGGGCCTGGCGTGCTTCCAGCCGAGCGCGAAGTAGGTCAGTGTGCCGATCCAGATGGCGATCGATGTTCCCAAGCCCGCGCCTTTTACGCCCAATTCCGGGAAGCCCAGATTGCCGAAAATCAGGCAGTAGTTGAGAAATATGTTCAGTGCATGCATGGCGAGCAGGGTGAACAAATACAGCCGCGCCATCTTGATCGCGCTCCAGTAGCCGCGGAACGAGAAGTTCATACCAACTGCGAACATGCTCAGCAGACGCATCTGCAAATACACCGACCCTTCCTCGACCACGGCGGGATCAATCATCACGGCGGCCATGATGTTGGGCGCTTGCCAGATCAGCAGCGCGGCCATCGGGATGCCGATCATGGCCGACAAGGCCAGACCACCGTTCAAAGGCAGGGCCGACTCGAAGAAACGCCCCTCCCCGGTTCGGCGCGCAGCCATGGCCTGCACCGCAGAGGCCAAACCTGCAATGAAAGCCACCGCCATGAAATTAAGAAAAGAGGCCATGCCCACACCGGCAAGCGAGGCCGGCCCCAGGCGCCCGACCATGGCGGTATCAACCAGATTGAGCACATTCTGAGAGAGCATGCCGCCGATGATGGGCAGCGCCAGTGTCAGAACATCGCGCGTGCGTTCCCGATCAAGCCCCCAGAGCGAAGGCGAAAGCACAGTCTTGCGCAGGATTACTTCTCCTCTATGGTGCTGATCACCATGCCCGCCAGATGAAAGGCTTGATCACCAATCTGCTTGCGCAATCCCGGGGGCAGGCTGTCCTTGTCGACCTGGAAGGTGGAAACCTGTGCCATACCCGGCCCGACTTGCCCCGACCAGGTTTCCAGATGCGGTCCTTGCTTGCGCGCCGGACGTATACCCATGGCCGCCAGCTTCTCGTTATTCGGGATCAAGTCGTGCGCACCGCCGTCAAGCGAGGCCGAGGAGGCAGCGATCTCGATCCAGTTATTGACGTCGTGCTGCATCAACGGCGCTGACAGCCGCCTGACGACGGGGTTGGCATAGACGCGGCGCGCGCCCCGTGTGGCCAACTTGCCCAACCGTTCCACCGGCGCGAGCCCGCTGGCGCTACCAGCCGCTAGCGTGTGGCCCAGCGCCTCGCGTCCTGTGGCCGCCTTCGGCAATTCAAGCAGGGGGCGCAGCACCGAAGCGAAGTTGGTCTGTACATGGGCGCGCAAGCGAACCCGCTCGCCGTCACCATGCGCCTCGGTATCGATCTGCACGTCGAGCTTGAGAATCGAGCCGAGCGCGCCGGCAGGCAGTTCTGCACTGAAACGAAGGCGGTCCTCATCATCGGCCAGAAAAGGCAGCGACGATGCGGCCAGCGTATCGATTCGTTTGCGGAGTCGGTTCAGAATGCCCATGAATTGAGCAAATCATTTTTTTGAGTGTCGGATGAGTCAATCATATCGCTTCGTTGTCAGCGGCCGCGTCCAGGGCGTATTTTTTCGGCAATCGACCCGGCAAGTGGCGGATCAGCTCGGACTGGTCGGCTGGGTGCGCAATCGGCCCGATGGCTGTGTTGAAGGGATGGTCAGCGGCAGCGATCCTGATCGAATTTCCCAGTTCCGGCTATGGCTCAAGCGCGGGCCTGCCAGCGCTACAGTCAATGAACTGCAGTGGCAGGCCGCGCAAACGCCAGAAGAAAGCTTCACTGACTTTGAAGTGCGGCATTAAGCGCTGAAGGACGCTCCCGACGTACCAGGAGTCGATACAGGCCCGGCAACACCAGCAAGGTAAGCAAGGTTGAGGACAGAATCCCACCGATCACCACGGTGGCCAGAGGGCGCTGTACTTCACTTCCGATCCCGGTGTTAAACGCCATCGGCACGAAGCCGAGCGCGGCGACCAGGGCCGTCATCAGCACCGGGCGCAGGCGCGTGAGCGCGCCTTCGATGATGGCCTCATCAAGCGCGCGTCCCTGTTCTCGCAGGGTTTTGATGAAGCTGACCATGACCAGACCATTGAGCACCGCGACGCCCGACAGTGCAATAAAGCCCACACCGGCGGAGATCGAAAAGGGAATATCGCGCAAGCTGAGCGCCAGCACGCCGCCGGTCAGTGCGAGTGGCACGCCACTGAAAATGACAATCGCCTCGCGCGCCGAGTTGAAGGCCAGGAACAGCAGGCCGAGGATCAATACCAGCGTCAGTGGCACCACAATCGCCAAGCGCCTTGATGCGGACTGCAGCTGTTCGAAAGTGCCGCCGTAATCCAGCCAATATCCGGAGGGCAGATCCAGTTGTGTGCGCATCCTGTCCTGCACCTCCTCAATAAACGAGCCCAGATCGCGTCCGCGCACATTGGTGGTGACCACTACGCGGCGCTTGCCCTGCTCGCGGTTGATGGCGTTGGGGCCCACGCCAAGTTCCAGACTTGCCACCTCGCCCAGCGGCACATAACTCGCGCTGCCGTCAGCGCCGCGCCCCGGCAGCATGAGCGGAAGCCGCAGCATGGCCTCGGTGTCGGTACGCAGGACCTCTGGCAGGCGCACAACAATGTCGCTGCGGCGGTCGCCTTCATACAGAATGCCGGCAGTCTCGCCGCCATAAGCCGCTGCGACCAGATTCTGCAGATCAACCACGTTGAGACCATAGCGAGAGAGCACTTCGCGCTTGGGCAGGACGGTGAGAATGGGCAAGCCAGTCGACTGCTCGGTCTTGACGTCCGCTGCACCTGCTACGGCACTGAGGATTCGCTCCATTTCTTCGGCGACCTTGTTCAAGGTATCCAGATCATCGCCGAACACTTTGACCGCAACGTCTGCACGCACGCCCGAAATCAACTCATTGAATCGCATCTGGATCGGCTGGGTGAATTCATAATTGTTTCCCGGAACGGTCATGGCCAGTGCCTCCAATTCCTTCACCACTTCATCCTTGGCCTTTTTCGGATTCGGCCAATCCTCGCGCTCCTTCAGCATTACGAAAGTGTCGGCGACACTGGGCGGCATCGCATCGTTGGCGATCTCGGCCGTTCCTAATTTCCCGAATGCGCGCTCCACTTCCGGCATCTGCTTGAGCTTAGACTCGAGCTGGCTTTGCATGTGCACCGCCTGAGTCAGGCTGGTGCCTGGAATGCGCAATGCGTGCAAGGCGATGTCTCCCTCGTCAAGGCTTGGGATAAATTCAGAGCCCATGCGCGCCGCTAGGAAGCCGCAGAAAACGACCAGTGCACTGGCCGCGATCAATACGGGAACGCGCCATCGCAAGGCGCGCCTGAGGAGGGGGGCGTAGGCGCGTCGGGCGAGTCGCATCAGGGCGTTGTCGTGTTCCGCGACCGGCTGCCTGAACAGCAGGGCGATCGACGCCGGAATGAAGGTCAGCGCTAAGATCAGTGCGAAGGTCAGTGCCATGACCACCGTGATTGCCATGGGGTGAAACATTTTCCCTTCGACGCCGGTCAGCGCAAAAATCGGCAAGTACACGACAGTAATGATGCCCACACCGAAAACGGCGGGACGAATGACTTCATTGGTCGCCTCAAAGACCAGGTGCAGGCGCTCGCTCTCCAGCAGAGTCTTGCCGCCCGCGGAGGCCTGCCCCAGTCGGCGCAGGCAGTTCTCCACGATGATGACGGCACCGTCCACGATCAAGCCAAAATCCAACGCGCCCAAGCTCATCAGATTGGCTGAAGTGTGGGTTTGCACCATGCCGGTAAACGTCATCAACATGGCCAATGGAATAACAGCAGCAGTCAGGAGCGCGGCGCGGATATTGCCGAGCAGCAGAAACAGCACCACGATGACCAGAATCGCGCCTTCGAGCAGATTTTTCTTGACCGTGGACAACGTCTTGTCGACCAGAAGAGTGCGGTCATAAACCACATTGGCCACGATGCCCGCAGGCAGACTGCGCTGCGCCTCCTCCAGTTTCGCTGCGGCATCCCGCGATACCGCACGACTGTTCTCGCCGATCAGCATGAACACCGTACCCAGCACGACTTCGCGACCGTTCTGCGTAGCGGCCCCGGACCGCAGTTCCGGACCGATTAGGAGTTCCGCCACATCGCTGACACGTACCGGTGCGCCCTGGCTCTGTGCAATTACGATACGCCCGAGATCATCCAGTCCCGTCGCCTGGCCTGGCACGCGAATCAGCTGCTGCTGGCCGCGCTTTTCGATAAAACCCGCACCCTGGTTGGCGTTGTTTTCGGTCACGGCTTTCACCACATCTGCGAAGCTCAAGCCGTATGCAAGCAAGCGGCCAGGGTCGGGCCGAATCTGGAACTGCTTGTCGTAGCCACCGATGCTGTTGATATCGACCACACCCGGCACCTGCAACATCAGCGGCCGCAGAATCCAGTCCTGCGCCTGACGCAGGTCGGTCGGCGTGATGGGCGAACCGTCGGCCTTGCGCGCACCGGGTTCGGCATCGACCGTCCACATGAAGATTTCGCCCAGGCCGGTCGCTATCGGCCCCAGCTGGGGTTCCAATCCGGCAGGCAGTTTTGATTTCAGGGATTGCAATCGCTCGGAAATCAATTGCCGCGCGAAGTAGATGTCGGTGCCTTCCTGGAAGACGACTGTCACCTGCGACAAGCCATAACGTGAGAGCGAGCGCGTCGCACTGAGTTTTGGCAGCCCTGCCATTGCGGTTTCAATCGGATACGTGACCCGCTGCTCGACTTCCAGCGGGGTATAGCCCGAGGCCTCGGTGTTGATTTGAACCTGAACATTAGTGATGTCCGGCACTGCATCGATGGGCAGATGCTGAAAACTCCAGACGCCCACGCCGGCCAGTGCGAGCACGATGATCAGCATCAAGCCGCGACGATGGATTGCGAAGCGCAGCAGGGCTTCAATGATCATGACTGGCTCCGGACTTCTCGATGTCGGCCTTGATCAGGTAGCTGTTTTCGGCGACATAGGGCGCACCGGGCTTGAGGCCACCGAGCACTTCGACGTATTC
>JBFJJV010000146.1:0-7199 GCA_041635265.1 Panacagrimonas sp. | reverse complement strand
GTAAAGGCGGAGGCTGCTGAGAACTTTGCAAGTTTGCTTCGAGACATTTGGGAGCTCCATGACGGCCACAAACATTACACACAATTTAGAAGTGCATCATAATGTGTAATGTTCTGGCAGTTCAGAGAGTTCAAGTCATTCGATGGAGATTGAGCGTGAATTTTGAGTATTCAGCAGCGGATCAGGCCTTCCGAGACGAAGTCCGGCAGTGGATGCAGGACAATCTGCCCAAGGGGCCCCGCGGCACCTCGGCGGGCTTCAGAGCCGACAAGGAGTTTCAGTTCATCTGGGAAAAAAAGCTGGCGGAAAAAGGCTGGCTGACCTTTGGCTGGCCCAAGGAATATGGGGGGCCAGGCTGGACCGCGACGCAGCGCGATATTTTCGAAACAGAACGCGCCAGGGCCGGTGCGCCGGGGACCAGCCCTTTCGGCCTGATGATGCTTGCTCCGGTCCTGATGAAATTCGGCAGTGCCGAACAGAAAGAATATTATTTGCCGCGCATTGCCAAGGTTGAGGACATCTGGTGCCAGGGTTATTCAGAACCGGGTTCCGGCTCCGATTTGGCGAGCTTAAAAATGCAGGCGCTCCGTCAGGGTGACAAGTACATCGTCAATGGCCAGAAGATCTGGACCACCCAGGCGCACTGGGCCAACATGATTTTCTGTCTGGTGCGGACCAGTAATGAAGGCGCCAAGCAGAAGGGCATTTCATTCCTGCTGATCGATATGAAGAGCAAAGGCGTAGAAGTGCGCCCGATTGTCACCATCGACGGTCATCATCATCTCAACGAAGTGTTCTTTACCGACGTCGAAGTGCCGGTGAAGAATCTGGTTGGCGAAGAGGGTCAAGGCTGGAGCATCGCCAAATACCTCTTGACTCATGAGCGTACCGGCATTGCCAGTGTGGCGGACAACAAAGCGCAGCTCGCCAAGCTGAAAGACGTCCTGTCGCGCGACCCGGGATTAAAGGACGATCCGCATGCCAAACGACGCGTGACTGAACTTGAAGTTGATCTGATGGCGCTGGAGTACACCAATCTGCGCATGCTTTCGCGCATGGATCAAGGTGAGTCACCAGGGCCTGGCTCATCCAGTCTGAAGGTGAAAGGCACGGAGCTTCAGCAGGCAATAACTGAAGCGCACGTCGAGTTCGGTGCTCACGATGCGATGCCTTGGCATGTAAAGGTCGAAGGGGTCGAGCCCGCATATCAGTCTGCGACGGGACGCTATAACTATCTGCGTGCGGCCACAATTTATGGCGGCAGCAACGAAATTCAGAAAAACGTGCTGGCCAAGATTCTCATCGGCCTGTAATTTCATTCGGAGAACAAGAAACATGGATTTGTCATTTAGCTCCGAACAGGAGATTTTGCAGGAAAGCGCGGTCAAATTCGCGCAGAAAGCATGCGGTCTGAATCAGTACAAGAAGTCGCTGGTCGCAGAAGGCCAGTGTGATGCAGAAATCTGGAAGCAATTCGCAGAATTTGGTTGGCTTACCTTGGCGGTACCTGAATCTGCCGGCGGATTTTCTGCTTCAACCACGGACATGGCTCTGGTTGCTGAAGCCTTGGGTGCAGGTCTGGTAATCGAGCCATTTGTGACTGGAGCACTGTTGCCCGCATTGGTCTTTTCTACGGCAGCTGCAGTAGCAAATGAAGCGCTGCTGGCCCAGTTGGCTTCTGGCGAAGTGCAACTCGCCGTTGCCTACGCTGAGCGGGAAGGTCGTTTTGACCCAGAGCACTGCACGACACAGGCGACGGCGAATGGAGACAAGGTCACGCTAAATGGGAATAAGCACTGCGCATTCAATGCACCGAATGCCTCGCATCTGATTGTCAGCGCCAAATCAGGCGATGACATCGCCTTGTATCTGGTCGATAGCAATGCACAGGGAGTGATCCTTAGCAGTTATCCCGTCCTCGGCGGAGGCGTCGCCGCGAATATTTGCCTGAATGATGTTGAGGTCCCGGGCAGCACAAAGATCGGCTCACTGGAAGATCTGAATCGTGGTCTGGACAAAGCAACGGTCGTCGCCTGCGCACAAGCTCTTGGCGGCATGACCGCCTTGCTCGAACGCACTTCCAATTACTTGCGCACCCGCAAGCAATTTGGCGTGCCCATCGGTAGCTTCCAGGTCTTGCAGCATCGGATTGTCGATATGTTCACCGAGGTCGAGCAATCCCGTTCTATGGTCATGATGGCCTCGGCCAAGGCAGACAGCGAACATATTGACGAACGTCGTCGCGCGGTTTCGGCAACCAAGGCGTATCTGTGCAGGGCGTCCAAATTTCTTGCCCAACAGGCCGTGCAGTTGCATGGCGGGATCGGCATGACAGAGGAACTGGACGTTGGCCACTACTTCCGGCAGTTGACGGCTTTCTCTGTGCGGTATGGTGACCGCGGCTATCATTTGAATCGATTCGAAAACACACCGGACTACCAGGCGTGAACGCGCCCGTCGCGGCTAATCCCTTTAGCCGGGCGAGCGCAGTATTGAAGGCAGGGTTGGCGGATATGGGCACAAGTCGCGGCCCTTCGCCCCGTGGGTGTCGGTATCGGGCATGGCTTCATGAGGTCGAAAGATCTATTACGCAGATTCTGCGAGAACACGGCTCGCGCGATACCCGGGTTTCATCACCGTCAAGGCATGCACAGCTATCATCTGATGATTCCCGGTTCTTAGACGGCTCAGGCCACGCAGAAGGTGCTGAGCAGTGAGTCCTACGCCCAAGGCGCGCGGTCTTATCCTTGATCTGCTGCTCGCGGCGGACGACAACACTTTGTCCGCCCAGCATGCGGTGCTGGGCTGTCAAATTTTTGGTATTCGCGAGAATACTGCACGGGTCACACTCGCGCGCCTGTCCTCTGAAGGGCTGATTGAATCCGAAGGGCGTGGCTGTTATTCACTTAGTGAAAAGGCCCGACCGCTGGCCGACGATGTCGCCACGTGGCGACTCGCGGAAAAAAGAGTGCGTCCCTGGAATGGAAGCTATATCGGAGTGCATTGTGGCGCCACCAAGCGTCGCGATCGAAAGAGCATGCGTCAGCAGGGCCGCGCTCTGAATATGCTTGGGTTTTCCGAATTGGAGCTAGGCCTTTTCCTGCGTCCGGACAACATCGAGAAAGATTTGCCAAGGATAGAAACGCGGCTGCGCATCCTGGGACTTGACCCGCGTGCGCGTATCTTTCGGGCAGGGGGTTTTTCTGCCGCGAGTGAGGCCGACATACGAAAACTCTGGGACGGAGAGCTGCTCAGCAAAAGTTATCGCAAGCTGCAGAAGGAGCTTGAGGCCTGGCTCAGTAGCGAGGGCAAATTGACTGTTGAACAGGCCGCCCGCGGAGCATTCCTGCTTGGTGGTCAGGCGATTCGCAGTGTGGTTTATGACCCTCTACTGCCAGAGCCGCTCGTGGACGTGGCGGCGCGCAGGTCTTTTGTCAAAACCGTCATTGCTTTCGATGCACGCGGAAAATCACTGTGGCGCGCGTTCTACCAGCACAATACTGGCAGTCCTGGGCCATTTTCAAATTACGATCAAGTGAGCAGGATGGCCTCGCCCTGACCGTGTCAGCCCTGACGAGCGGTCGAAAATGTCAATCGGAGATTCCGTCATCAAACCTGTAAGAAATGCGCCTAGCGCGCTTGTCGCAACTTCTCGTTTCATTGTGGCCCGCCTGGCCCACCTTCTGCGCGGAGGACGTGCTGCGAATGCGACTCCAGACTTCGCCGCCTGCGTGGAGCGTGTGGTAGGTAACCTGTCTGAGCAGGTCGAGCATTTCGAATGGCTCGATGTTGCAGGCGATGCCATTCAGTGGATCGAGGCGAAAAGCCGCCCAATCCATGGCCAGGCAGTGACTGTTCTGTGTGACGGCATGCTGTTCGCGTCGCGCCCATTGGATGTCGCCTTCGCCGGCAAGGTCGGGCTGTGGTATCGGCACGGATCCGGCGGTGTTCGGAAAATCGTCGGTCGCGCATCTACCTTCGTTACTGCCGATGAAGGTGCGCTGCAGTTCGCCGCTAAGCCGCCTGGAGAGTTTCTTAACAAGCAGGGTGATTTTGATTCGGCCATTGCGCGCAAAGGGGTTAGCGGGCGGTACCGAGTAGCGATCATTTGTTGGCGAGCCGACGCAAGAACAGCGCTGGAGTCGGCTGCAAGCTTGGAGCCGGAGTGGTTCGGCGAGGCGCTGCGGCGACTGGATGCGCCGGTCTTGCCGCCGCAGGGGTGGCACTATCTATGGCGCCTTGGCGCTGGCGAGATTTTTAAACCAGAGCCTGGAAAGCCGACGCAGGTGTGCTGTCACACCGACTCGGATGTCGGAATCCTGCAGTTTCCGGTAGACCGTCCCTTGCGTGAAGACAGTCGCATTTCCTGGTCATGGCTGGTGCAACAACTGCCTTCTAAGCTGCCGGAGCATATAGAGCCCACGCACGATTATCTGTCGCTCGCGGTGGAGTTCGACAATGGCCTTGACCTGACCTGGATGTGGAGCTGTGAACTGCCTATAGACACGATTTTTCAGTGTCCACTGGCGTGGTGGAAAGAGCGCGAAACGCACTGGGTGATTCGCAATGACAAGAATGAATGGGGTCAATGGTTATCGGAGGAGCGCAACATCCTTGACGACTATCTAAAGGCGATCGGTGGGCCCTTGCCTGAGCGCATTGTCGGCATCTGGCTCATCGCAAACACGGTTTTCCAGCGCGGCGAAGGCAAGTGCCAATATCGCGAAATTTGCCTGAGTGACAGCGACGGCGATATCAAGCTGGAGTCGTCAAACTAATTGATGGTCAGGTGCTCGAAGGCATCTCATTCGAATAAGTTTTTGCCAGAACTCAAATTTGAGCGCCGCCGTCCGGCCGCCTGAGATTCCGATGGCTAAAATCCGGCTGTTTGTCGGCCTTCAAGCCGAGTCAATGATAATCAAACCGCATCATGCGCAACGAAAAATAGGCAAGGGCGCAAGCCGTTCTGTGCTCGCAGAAGTTTATCGGGGGTATTCAGGGCAGAGCCGCAAAAAAGTCGGCGCCGCTTGGGCGCCGATTGTCACTTTGCATATTAACGATCAGCTGAAGATCAGGCTGACGCCTCGATTGCTTTGCGAATCTTTTTCATCGAGGCGACTTCGATCTGGCGTATTCGCTCTGCCGACACGCCATATTCGTCGCCAAGTTCCTGAAGTCCTGCTTTTTCACCTTCAGCCAGCCAGCGGCGCATGAGGATATCGCGGGCGCGCTGATCCAGATTCGAAATCGCTTCGCGCATGGTGTCTTCGCGCTGTTCGTGCCAATCCGCTTCTTCAATGCGGCGAATCATCGGGTCTTCTGCCGATAGATAATCCTCTGGCACATAGGACGAGGACTCGTCATCGTCGGTACTGGCGCTGAAGGAAACATCGGAGCCACTGAGTCTGCCTTCCATCTGCATGACCTCTTCAGGCTTTACATTGAGGTCATGGGCGATCGTTTCCACTTCAGCCTGGTTCATCCAGCCCAGTCGCTGCTTGGCCGAACGCAGATTGAAGAACAGCTTGCGCTGTGCCTTGGTCGTGGCAATTTTGACAATACGCCAGTTCTTCAGAACGAACTCGTGGATTTCAGCCTTGATCCAGTGCACTGCAAAACTGATCAGGCGCACACCGACGTCGGGGTCGAAGCGTTTGACAGCTTTCATCAGGCCGATATTTCCTTCCTGAATTAAATCAGCTAGTTGTAGGCCATACCCCATATAACCACGAGCGATATGCACCACAAAGCGCAGGTTGGACATGACCAACTCTTGCGCCGCGCTGAGGTCTTCATCATCGCGAAGACGGCGGGCAAGGGCCTGCTCTTCCTCGGGCTGAAGGACAGGAATTCGACCTACTGAATGAATGTACGCGTCCAGACTCCCAACCAGTGGTACTGGCAAGGCTGCCGGACGCAGCGCAAGGGCCGTAGACGAGGTCATCGATAGATTCTCCCTAGTGGATGAATACAGATGGTAGGACTGCGAATTTTAGCACTCGGGGGATTTGAGTGCTAAGTGTGAAAAAAGTTCGCCGCGAAGCCAAATTGTGTCCCAGAAAAAACTGCGTAAAAACAAACATATAATGCGGCGCATCGGCAACAGTGAGGATCCGGATGCGGTGCGGCAAGATCGACCGGATATATTCTATAAACATGAGCTATATCAAAAACATATGATCTCCTCGCCGATTTCGGTCAGGTGGACATTCTCGGTTGTGAGCCACGGCCACAAAATTGAGAGCCTGATTCGCAAGCTCAGTGAGACCGTCGAACAGGCGGCGCAATGCGAGCTGATCGTGACCCGCAATCTGCCGGACCAGTCTGAGGACCTGACAAATCTTTGGCCGGGTCCCTTCACCCTGATTGAAAACACCACGCCAAAAGGATTTGGCGCCAATCACAATGCTGCCTTCAAGGGCGCTGCCGGCCGTTATCTGGCTACGATTGATCCTGATCTAGAACTGGAAAGCGATCCATTTCCAGAGCTGGCCCAAGGCTTGGACGATCCCAGCTGTGGCATCGTCAGTACGCGGGTCATCGATGAGAACGGTAATGTGGCCGATCACGCCCGTCCCGTACCCACGCCCTTGTCTTTACTCCGAAGATATTTTCTAAGGCAAAGGCGTCTGTATCCCTCTTCCTTTGAGCAAGCCCAGGAAGCCGACTGGGTGGCGGGCCTTTTCATGGCGATGCGAGCGGATACCTTCAAGCGTTTGCTCGGCTTTGATGAGCGCTACCACATGTATTGTGAAGATGTAGACCTCAGTCTTCGCTCATGGTGCATCGGATTGAGCGTCAAGGTTTTGCCTTGCGCGAAAGTACGTCATCCGGCCCGCAGAAAGACTCTGAAGCATCTGCGGCATTTTCTATGGCACTGTGCCAGCCTGATTCGACTGTGGCGCTCAACGGCCTATCTGCAATTTCGCTTATGCGAACGAGGCCGCCTGAACAAGAACCGAGGAAATACCCATGACTAAACGTGGGGCTGATTCCAAAAGCCAATTGGTGCCAACTGAACTACAGGCGCCTTCGCTTGCATTGCTCTTGCGGGAGGCGACCGTTCCATTCGAGTACGCAAGATTTGTTTTGCGGCCAAACAAAACATTGAAAATGCCTCGTGGCGACGGCCACCCAGTCATTCTCATACCCGGCTTCGGGGCTACACCTTTCCTGATGCGGCATCTCAAGCGCGCCCT
>JBFJJV010000145.1:0-7215 GCA_041635265.1 Panacagrimonas sp. | reverse complement strand
CGAATCCTGTACCGGCGGGCTGTTGTCCAAGCTGGCGACTGATCTGGCCGGTTCTTCCAGCTGGTTTGAGCGCGGTCTGGTGACCTATACCAACAGCGCCAAACATCAGCTGCTGGGCGTGCCTGAGTCGGTTTTCGAAACAGACGGTGCCGTGAGTAAACCCTGCGTCGCGGCCATGGCGGTGGGACTCATGCGCCATACCCCGGGTGATTGGGGCGTCGCCGTCACCGGGATCGCCGGTCCCGGCGGTGGCACCGCCGACAAGCCGGTAGGTACGGTGTGGATCGCCTGGATTCGCAGAGGGGCGACGCCGGAAGCGCAGCGCTTTGTATTCACAGGCGATCGCGAGGCGGTGCGCTCGCAGACAGCAGTACGGGCCCTGAGCGGCTTGCTGGAAAGATTGCAAGCATCTGAAAAGGCGGTTAAATAAATTTATGTGTGGCCGCTTCGTACAACCCGATCAAGGCGCGATCGAGCGTGCCTGGTCGATCAAGCCCAGGGACAAAATTCCCCTGCTGCCGGCCGAGGCGCGCTACAACGTGACGCCCGGCAGCTATATCGCCGTGATCCGGAGAGAAGCGGACGACAAGATGAAGCTGCGTGCCGCGCGTTGGGGTTTGGTCCCACCTTGGGCGGGGGGCAGTGAAACCGGGCAGAGCATGATCAATGCCCGGGCCGAGACGGCCGCCAGCAAACCCGCGTTTCGTTCTTCGGTGGCCAAGCGGCGGTGTCTAGTCCCCGCGGCCGGCTGGTACGAATGGCAGCGCCTGAGTGGTAGCGGCAATAAGAAGCAGCCGTGGTTTATTTATCTGCCAGATGAGCAGCTGATGGCCATGGCCGCTATTTGGGAGCAGAAGCCGCTCAATGCGGTCGATGTGCTGGAAACCGTCAGCATCCTGACCCGCGAGGCCGCTCCATCCATCCATCATATCCACCAGCGCATGCCGATCGTGCTCAATGCAAATCAGCAGTCCGCGTGGCTAAAGGCAAGTCAGGGAGGCGCCGAAGTGCAGACCGAGTTGGCGCTGAACGGGGCGGTGCTGGACTTCAAGGCGCATCAGGTGAGTCCGCGCGTTAATCGACCCGCAAATGATGACCCTGAACTGTGCGCTCCGGCACAGGCACAAGCCAATCCGCAAGCTGATCTGTGGGACAATAGCGCTTCGTGAAATCGCGAGGCGTAGCCGCAGATTCAAGATGTGTTGCGGAACAGATTTTATGACCTGATATGGGCGTTTCGCCGCGCCGGAAACCGTAAATTTTTATAGGGTAATCAAAGCCCTGAAAAGAGAGAGCTGAGCATGGATGATAACCGCCGTAAAGCCCTGGAAGCTGCCCTCGGACAGATCGAGAAACAGTTTGGAAAAGGCTCGGTCATGCGCATGACGGGCGAAAATGCGGTGACCAATGTGCCGGTCATCTCAACCGGATCCATCACGCTGGACGCGGCGCTGGGGATTGGCGGCCTGCCGCGCGGTCGCATTATTGAAATCTACGGCCCGGAGTCCTCCGGTAAAACGACCTTGACCCTGCATGCCGTCGCTGAATGTCAGAGAGCCGGCGGTGTTGCTGCGTTTATAGACGCCGAGCACGCGCTGGACGTTCAGTACGCTGCAAAATTGGGCGTTGACGTGGACGAGTTGCTGGTTTCACAGCCGGATACCGGCGAGCAGGCACTGGAAATTGCCGACATGCTGGTGCGTTCCAATGCGGTCGACATCGTTGTCATCGACTCTGTCGCCGCTTTGGTGCCCAAGGCTGAAATCGAAGGCGATATGGGCGACAGCCATATGGGTCTGCACGCCCGCCTGATGAGTCAGGCCCTGCGCAAACTTACCGGCAACATCTCGCGCAGCAAGACTATGGTGGTCTTCATCAATCAGATTCGCATGAAGATCGGCGTTATGTTTGGTTCGCCGGAAACCACGACCGGCGGCAACGCCCTCAAATTTTATTCCTCAGTCCGTTTGGATATTCGCCGTATTGGCGGCATCAAGAAGGGCGACGAGGTGGTGGGCAACGAAACCCGCGTCAAAGTGGTCAAGAACAAGATGGCACCGCCGTTTCGCGAAGCCGTATTCGAGATTCTCTATAACGAGGGTATCTCCAAACTGGGCGAGCTGATTGATCTGGGCGTGGCCAACGGTCTGGTCGATAAATCCGGCTCCTGGTATTCCTATAACGGCGACAAGATCGGGCAGGGCAAGGAGAACGCCAAGAACTATATGCGCGAGAACCCTGAACTGGCCCAGCTGCTGGAAACGGCCCTTCGCGACAAACTGCTACCCAACTGTGTCGCCGCCGTCGAAGAAGAGAAGTAGTCAGCGCCAGGCAGATCTAACGGCCGAGGAGGCGCGGGCCAGTGCCCTGCGCATCCTCGTCCGACGCGAGCATTCGGCGGCTCAGCTGCGGCAGAAGCTGGCGGCCCGCGGCTACAGTCCAGATATCTGTGACGAGGTGATCGCTGAGCTCTCTGAGCTGAATCTCCAGTCTGAGCGTCGCTTTGCCGAGATCCTGGTGCGCTCGCGAGTGGGTCAGGGCTACGGTCCTCAGCGCATTCGCGCCGAGCTCAAAGAGGCGCGAATCGACGATGCGCTCGCTCTTGAGGCGCTTGAAACCGAGGATTGTGATTTCGCCGCGCTGGCCGAGCAGGCCCGGGCAAAAAAATTTGGCGATCTGCCTGAGGGGGCGGCCCAGTGGCAGAAGCAATACCGGTTTCTGGCCAGCCGCGGTTTCGATTCCGACGATATTCGCCGTGTCCTAAAGGGCGCGGACCCGTTCGACTAATTCCACCGCCCCGCACTCCACTGCCGTCGCCGGAGCCTCCGGGCAGTAAAATTTCTGCCACAGCGGCAAATGTAATCCCATGAATCAGCTAGAATTGCGCCCCTTTACCCGGCTCCAGAGGCCATGAACAGCAACGAATTACGGGCACGATTCCTGGATTTTTTCCGGAGCCACGGTCACATCCTGGTGCCGTCGGCGCCGCTGGTTCCGGCTAACGACCCCACACTGCTGTTCACCAACGCCGGCATGGTGCCGTTCAAGGACGTCTTTACCGGCCAGGAAAAGCGCAACTATGTGCGCGCGGCCAGCAGCCAGAAATGTGTACGCGCAGGCGGCAAGCACAACGATCTTGAAAACGTCGGCTACACCGCAAGGCACCACACGTTTTTCGAGATGCTGGGCAATTTCTCCTTTGGCGACTACTTCAAGGACGACGCCATCGCCTTCGGTTGGGAGTTTGTCAGCAGCAAGCAGTGGCTGGGCCTGGACCCCGAACGCCTGTTGGTCACCATCTATGAAAGCGATGAAGAAGCGCACGGCATCTGGAAGAAAGTCGGCGTGCCCGAGCGGCGCATCATTCGCATTGGTGACAACAAGGGCGCCAAGTTTGCCTCGGACAATTTCTGGTCAATGGGGGATACCGGCCCCTGCGGTCCCTGTTCGGAAATTTTCTACGACCACGATCCCGACGGTTCCAAAGGCATCGCCGGCGGCCCGCCGGGCTCGCCCGACGAAGATGGCGACCGCTGGATCGAAATCTGGAATCACGTCTTCATGCAGTTCGACCGCAGCGAAGACGGCAGCATGCGCGACCTGCCTGCGCCCAGTGTCGATACCGGCATGGGGTTGGAGCGGGTGGCAGCCCTCTTGCAGGGGACCAATGACAACTATCGGACCGACACTTTCAAGGCGCTGATCGAGGCCGTTGCCAGCATCGCAGGCCAGAAGCCCTATGAAAGCGCCTCGCAGAAAGTGATTGCAGATCATATTCGTGCCAGTAGCTTCCTGATTGCGGACGGCGTGCTGCCGTCCAATGAAGGTCGTGGTTACGTGTTGCGCAGAATCATGCGGCGCGGCATCCGTCACGGCTACAAGCTGGGCATCAATGATCCCTTTTTCAATAAATTGGTTGGCCCACTGGCAGCTGAGATGGGCGATGCCTATCCGGAGCTGAAGGCGCAGCAGGCACACATCGAAAAAGCGATTCGTCAGGAGGAAGACGGCTTTGCCATCACGCTGGATCACGGCATGAAAGTGCTTGAAGATGAAGTGGGCAAGCTGATCGGCAGTGTCATTCCCGGCGAAGTGGTCTTCAAGCTCTACGACACTTACGGCTTTCCGGTAGATCTGACCGCAGACATCGCGCGCGAACGCAATCTCACGATCGATGAAGGCGGTTATGCGGAGGCCATGGAAGTGCAGCGCAGCCGTGCACGCGCCGCCAGCAGTTTCAAGTCCGGTAACACTCTGAGTTATCAGGGCGCAGATACCTGTTTTGTCGGCTACGAGCAATTAAGTGCGGAAGCCAAAGTGCTGGCAATTTTCAACGATGACGGCGATGCGGTTGAGGCGCTGGCCGATGGCGACGCGGGCGTGGTCGTTTTGAGTGACACCCCTTTCTATGCCGAATCTGGCGGGCAAATCGGCGACAAAGGCTTCATTAACGGCTTTGCTGTACGCGACACGCGCAAGATCAAGGGCAATGTCTTTGGACATGTCGGCAGCCTGGAATGTGATCGGCTTGCCGTCGGCGATTCGGTCACCGCGGCGGTGACTGAGAGCGTGCGCCGCGCGGTCATGCGCAATCACTCTGCAACGCATCTCTTGCACAAGGCGCTGCGCGATGTGCTCGGCCCGCACGTGGCGCAGAAAGGATCCCTGGTTGATGAGCAGCGTACCCGTTTCGATTTTTCGCACGGACAAGCCCTTAGCGCTGAAGAAATCACAGATATTGAAAACCGTGTGAATCACGCCGTGCTTGCCAATGTAAAAGTGGCTTCGCAGGTCATGGGTTATGACGAGGCGATTCAGTCTGGCGCCATGGCCCTTTTCGGCGAGAAGTACGGCGATGAAGTGCGCGTGCTCTCCATGGGCGAATATTCAACCGAGCTGTGTGGTGGCACGCACGTCAAACGCACCGGTGATATCGGGCTGTTCAAGATCGTTGCCGAGGGCGGCGTGGCTTCGGGTGTGCGCCGAGTCGAGGCGATCACCGGTGAAAACGCACTGAATTATCTGCGTGACTCCGAGGCGCGCCTTCAGCAGGCCGGCGCGCTGGTTCGTGCGGGCCGCGATGATCTGAGCGACAAGATTCTGCAGGTGCTGGATCGCAGCAAACAGCTCGAAAAAGAACTGGCGGCACTCAAGTCCAAGCTGGCCTCGAGTGCAGGTGGTGATCTCGCGTCCAAGGCGCGCGAGATCAAGGGCGTCAAAGTCATCTCGTCCAGCGTCGAGGGCGTCAACGGCAACGAGCTGCGCGGCTTGATGGATCAGCTCAAGGACAAAATAAAAACCGGCGTTGTTTTACTCGGCTCAACCAACGGTGGCAAGGTGAGCCTGATTGCCGGAGTGACGCCCGATCTGACGCGCAAGGTCAAAGCCGGAGAGCTGGTGAATTTTGCCGCGAAGCAGGTTGGCGGCAAGGGTGGCGGCAAGCCTGAGATGGCGCAAGCCGGCGGCACCGAGCCCGGCAAACTGCCCGAGGCACTGGAATCCATATACAGTTGGCTTGAAGCCAAGTTGTAAGCCGAAGCACACATTACTTATGTCTCTGATTGTTCAAAAATACGGCGGCACCTCGATGGGCTCGGTTGAGCGAATCGAATTGGTAGCCAGCAAAATCGCAAAGTTTCACAGAGAAGGCCATCGGGTCGTTGCCGTCGTCTCGGCCATGTCCGGTGAAACCGATCGCCTGCTGCAACTCGCCCGTAGCGTCAATCCACGCGGCAACAGTCGGGAGATGGATCACATTCTCTCCACCGGTGAGCAGGTCAGTACCGGACTGCTGGCGCTGGCGCTGGAGAAGATTGGTGTGCCAGCCAAATCCTTTGCTGGCTGGCAGGTGCCGATCAAGACGGATACTTCAGCCGCCAAGGCCCGGATCAGTGGCATTGACCCCGATAAGCTGCGCAAGAGCTGTGAGGCGGGCATCGTTCCGGTCGTCGCCGGTTTTCAGGGCATTGATGATCTTGGCTCCATTACCACACTCGGCCGCGGTGGCAGCGACACTACCGGTGTCGCGCTCGCCGCTGCCCTGGGCGCAGACGAGTGCCAGATCTACACGGATGTCGACGGCGTCTACACCACCGACCCGCGGGTAGAGCCCAAGGCGCGCCGATTGGACAAGATTACTTTCGAAGAGATGCTGGAGATGGCGTCTCTGGGTTCCAAAGTCCTGCAGATTCGCGCTGTCGAATTTGCAGGTAAATACAGGGTGCCCTTGCGCGTGGTCTCCACGTTCAAGGACGGCCCCGGCACACTGATTTCGCTTGAGGATGACAACATGGAAGCGCCCCTGGTATCTGGTATTGCCTTCAATCGTGACGAAGCGCAGCTGACCGTAGCCGGCGTTCCCGATCTGCCCGGTATCGCCGCCAAGCTTCTGGTTCCCATTGGCGAGGCCAATGTGGAAGTCGACATGATCGTACAGAACGTCTCTGCCGATGGCACGACGGACTTCACCTTTACCGTCAATCGTTCGGATTTTGACAAGGCCCTGGAGATATCCCAGCGCCTGGCCAAGGAGATGGGCGCGAAAGGCGTTACCTCGGCCACGGATATCGTCAAGGTCTCTATGGTTGGCGTTGGCATGCGCAGCCACGCCGGCATCGCGGGCAAGATGTTCAAGACGCTGGCGGACGAGAGCATCAACATCCGCATGATCTCGACTTCAGAGATCAAGATCAGCGTCGTGGTCGAGGAAAAATATCTGGAATTGGCAGTGCGCTCTCTGCACAAGGCCTTCAATTTGGAGGATAAACTGGCCGGCTGATCAATCGCAGCTTGTCGCTGGGCCGCAGTCTAGATACAATCCGCGCCCGCGCCGGCGGGCCGTTTGGCACCAGGTCTCTGTTTTGTTGGTTTCGGGTGCATACACATACGGAGAGTTGGCCGAGTGGACGAAGGCGCTCCCCTGCTAAGGGAGTATAGGGTTTATCCCCTATCGAGGGTTCGAATCCCTCACTCTCCGCCACTTCAAAATCGGTGGCGAAGCCAAAAAACAGTCCGGTGGCCTGTTTTTAGATTTTGAAGGCCACGGCAGTGGCAAGAAGCAGGAATGTTTCTGCTGTCAGGCAGTTGTTGAATCGGCAGCAAAGCTGGTGTGGCGCAAGAGGCAAAGAAAGAATTACTGCCCAAAAGAGGCTGCAAAGCGGTAAAATGTGCGGCGGCTGAAGGTGGCCGTTTCGGTAACGAGATTGTTTGTATAGG
>JBFJJV010000144.1:0-7256 GCA_041635265.1 Panacagrimonas sp. | reverse complement strand
TGATTTTCTCTGGGATAGACTTCTTCTTCATCCCAATAGGCCGCTTTGGGCGCGAAGGCCCGCTCGGCGACTTTGCGAACCTCGTCGCGAAAGGATTCGAGTTCTGGGTCGAGTTGAAACATGACAGCTCCGGAAGAGAGATAGGAAGTAGGGGGGCGCTACGGCTTTAGTGGCCGAGAAAGACAGGCGCTCGCTTCTCGCGGAAAGCCGCCACACCTTCACCATGGTCTTGGGTTTGCAGTACTTCGGTCTGGATGTGCGATTCCAGTTCCAGGAACTCTTCAAGACTCGGTTTGGCAGCAGCGTGAAACATGCGCTTGCCCATGGCTAGGGCAAAGGTTGCGGAGGATGCGAGTTCCTCGGCTTTTTCCATAGTCCGGTTCTCAAGATTTGCGTCTTCGACGAGCTCGGAAACCAGTCCCAGATCGCGGGCTTCTTCGGCGCCGAAGAGTCGAGCCGACAGCATCAATTCTTTGGCGCGTCGATTGCCGATGGCATGCGATAAGAAGTAGGCAATCCCTCCATCGGGTGCGAGCCCCACTTTCTTGAATACCAATCCGAAGCGTGCCGTGTCGGAGGCAATGATCAAATCGCTGGCCAGTGCCAGGCTGAAGCCGACACCGACAGTGGGCCCTCGTACTGCGGCGATGACGGGCTTGTCGAGGTTGGCCAGGCCCAGAATGAATCGATGCGCCTGTTGCAGTCGTGCGCGTCCTGCGCGGACGTCGAAACCTGTCATGGTGCCGATATCGGACCCTGCGCAAAATGCGCGGCCCTCACCGCACAGAATAACGCAGCGGATGCCCTGATCGAGTTGGAGTTCCTGGGCCAGATCACCAAGGCGGTCCTTCATGTCGCCGTTGAGTGCATTGAGTGCGTCTGGACGCGCAAGGACAATGCGAGCGATGTTGCCCTCACGTTGGAGTTTTATAGTCATGAGCGAGCTGCCTGTATTCCAAAAATGTGATTGGCGATGAGATTCTTTTGTGTTTGCGTGGTTCCGCCGGTAATGGTGAGCATGCGCACGTCGCGGACCATGCGCTCAAGCGGTAACAGGCCAAAGTAGCCATAACCGCCGAACATTTGCTGGCACTGCATCGTAACCTTCTGTGCCATCTCGGTGGCCTGTACTTTGGCGATTGATGAGAGACAGGGGTCAGGCTTGCCTGCATCTACTTTTGCGAGTGCTTTGTAGCATAGGCAACGGGCCGCCTCGATCTCTATCAGCATGTCGGCCATCATCCAGCGTAGTCCCTGCATCTCGCATAGCTTCTGGCCAAACTGCTCGCGGACCATCATGTAATCCCTAGCCAAGTCGAATGCACCTTGCGCCACTCCGAGCGCCATGACGCCCATACCTACGCGTGTACCGTTATAGATATTCAACGCGGCGACGAAGCCGCGCGAACTCTCCAGGTCCCCGGTTGTCACAACATTGCTTGCGGGTACGCGGACATTCTCAAAGAATAATTCGTTTTCAGAGGCCCCACGTACGCCCATTTTGTACTGTAAAGGGTGCACAGTGACGCCGGGCCGATCCCGCTCAATGAGAATGGTGCCGATTCCGCGCGCGCCCTTGCTTTCGCCGAAGCGGGCGTAGACCAGATGCATATCGGCTCGGTCTCCAAATGTGGTGAATATTTTGTGGCCGTTGACGATATATTCGTCGCCCTCCCTTTTCGCGGAGGTAAGAATGGCGGTTCCATCAGAGCCGGCCTGCGGCTCGGTCCAGGCGATGCTGATTTCGAGCTCGCCTTTTGCCACTTTCGGCAGCAGATTGTTGCGCAGTTCGGTCGAGGCGTGGTTGGCAATGATGCGTGGTGACACGTTCTGATCGTGCACGATCATCGCGGTGAGTAAGTCCACCTTGGCTATTTCCTCGACCACAAGATAGGTGCTTACCAGGCCAGCACCACTGCCACCGTATTCGGTGTCGATGGATAGGCCGAGGTATCCAAGTTCAGCGAGGATTTCTTTGTTTTCTTCAGGAAACTCCTGGTTGCGGTCCCAGCGTGCGGCTTTGTCCTTGAACTGAGTTTGTGCCAGTTCCCTGGCAGCGTTGCGGAGTTCAATTTGTTCGTTGCTAAGCTCGATACTCATTTCGGTCTCGCGGCAGGACTGGGGAAGTTATACAATCTAACTAACATATGTTCGATTTGCACGTAAACCGATTGGGCCATTGTGGAAATTCCGATCAGTTGCGCTCCCCATAAACTGTCGGAGTAGAGCCATGGCTGAAGCCGAAGTGACTTACAGCGTAGAGAACTACGTTGCCACGATTACCCTCAATCGACCAAGGACCTTGAACGCATTTACAGGCGACAACATCAAGGAAATGCAAGATCTTTTGGACAAAGCTGCAAATGACCGCAATGTCGGGGTCGTTGTGCTGACCGGAGCTGGCGAGCGCGCTTTTTGCGTGGGCGGAGACATCAATTGGGAGAAAGGGGGCAGCGATGGCAAGAGCGGTCTGGAAGATCTCAATTTCACCTTTAATCGACAGATCGCGGAATGCCTCAAGCCCGTGATTGCCCGCGTCAATGGGTATGCCATTGGCGGCGGTCACCATATTGCCTATTTTTGTGATTTCACCATTGCGGCTGATCATGCAATCTTTGGTCAGAATGGACCGCGCGTGGGTTCGCCCGCTGGAGGTTATATTGTCGCCCATTCGGCGAATTTGCTCGGTCATAAACGCGCACGTGAGTTATGGATGATGTGTCGTCGCTACACCGCCGCGCAGGCGCTGGAATGGGGCCTGGCCAATGTGGTGGTGCCCAAGGAGCAGCTTGACGCGGAGGTGCGTAAGTGGGCGGACGAATTGCTGGCGGTGAGCCCAACCTGTCTGAAAATTTTAAAACGCTCTTTCTATTACCAAATGGAGCACATCATGCAGCGAGACATGAATGACATGATTGAGGAAATCGCACCTGACTGTTTCCGCACCGGTGAACAGGCCGAAGGTGCCGCCGCTTTCCTTGCGAAGCGGAAGCCGGATTTCAGCCCATTTAGATAGCACAGCAAAAGAGAATCGAAAGATGAGCGCAAGCGAATTACAAGGAAAAGTCGCTGTTGTTACAGGGGCAACTGCATTTATCGGGCGCGCCTGTGCGGTTCGGCTGGCAGAGCGCGGTGCCACGGTCGTGGTGAGCGGACGCAATGCTGACGCCGGCGCCGAGGTTGTCGCGGAGATCGAAGCTTTGGGAGGACGCGCCTGCTTCGAGGCAGCGGACCTGTTTGAGCCCGAGCAGCTCAGTCAGATGGCTGATCGGGTCGCGGCTCGTTACGGCCGAATTGACGTTCTCGTCGCCAGTGGGGCAGGGGCCAGTCATGATTCGCCGTCATTTCGTCTGTTCAAGGATATGCACCTTGAGCATTACGATCAGTACTTGCGCGCACATTTTCTGTCCCGGGTGTACGCGATTCGTGCATTTCAGCCTCATATCCGTGATTCCGGTGGTGGCAGCATGGTGATGATCGGCACCGACGCTGGCCGCGTGGCGACCGTAGGCGAGTCACTGATAGGTGGTGCCACCGGCGGCATGTTGCAGATGTGTCGCGTGCTCGCGCGCGAGTTTGGGCGCGAGAAGATCCGTGTGAATGTGGTCGCAATGAGTTTCATCTCCGACGCAATCCCTCGTTGGGGCAGCGGATCTGATTCCCTGATGTCCGATCAGGGCAAGGGTGGCATGCTGGAGAACTTACGCAAACGGATGCTGTTCGACGTGACTTGCGACGACATTGCTAACGCGGTTGCCTTTTTTGCCGGCTCGGACTCTGCGGCGATCACTGGACAAACGCTTAGTGTCAACGGCGGGCTGAGCACGCCCGGCTAGGGTGTCAGGCGTGCGCGGATCGATCAGTTATTTTTTGCCTGCTTGAGCGGCTTGGGCGGCGTGAACTCGGTGATCCCGTAACCCGCCTCTGCCGGAATCAGCAGGCGTCTGCCCTGTGGTCCCTTAACCACTTGGGGCACTACAGTGACAATCTCTTGGGAGCGAGCTGCCCGGATTGCACTTTCTACCGTGTCGGAGAAGCCAAGCTTGCGGACATTAAGCTCAGTGGCGGGAACCAGAGTGTGCACTCCGGCCTCGGCTTGCGAGAGTGCAGTCTTAGGAGATAGCCAGAGCGAATCGACCACTTCAGTCCCATCATGGGTCCCAAGCTGGTTTGCCGGTGCGACTGCGAGATAGAAGTGCGTGTCAAATCGCTTGGGCATTCCGATTGGCGTAATCCAGTGCGCGAATGGCACGAGTTGCTCACAAGCCAATTCCAAATTCTCGGCTTCGAGCACATCTGCCATAGCGATGTCGCCTTTATCAAGCCGCTTCCGATAGCGAGGCCCGAGTACAGCCAGGCGCTCAGGACCAATCAGGTCCCGGGCTCCGGGCGTGCGCGCGAGGAGCATGCCGCATTCTTCGAAGGCTTCCCGGATGGCTGCAACTCGCAGCGCAATGGCCTCCGGCGGAAGGCCTTCAATGCCAGTGCAGCGAAGTTGCATGCGAGCGTCTTGATCGCCCGGTGCCAGCTTACCGCCGGGGAAGACGAGTGCACCGGCCGCAAAGTCGATCTCGTGGTGACGAACGACCATAAACACTTCAAGGCCGTCGTCACCGTCGCGCAACATCATGACGGTGGCGGCAAGACGCGTGATGCTGGTGGAGTTGGCAGGCGAAGAAGTCATGGTGATTATTCGAATACGCGATTGTGATGTGATCAAGATTTTTTGAACGGAATCGGTGGAAGGATCAGTCGGAGGCCGCTGCAAGCGCGCCTGACAGCCTCAGCTCTTTAATCTCTTTCGCCGTCAGTCCGAGCCCGCACAAGATTTTGTCGGCGTCGGCCCCGATCTTGCCGGCGACGTTGGCGAGGCGCGCTCCGCGCCGTCCATCCGCACGCACGGGA
This sequence comes from Panacagrimonas sp., assembly GCA_041635265.1. GTDB lineage: Bacteria > Pseudomonadota > Gammaproteobacteria > Nevskiales > Nevskiaceae > Panacagrimonas. The sequence continues at coordinate 2,351 of JBFJJV010000144.1, read as the reverse complement.
AAGGGGACATGTCGTTGGCCCTGACTTTCCATGACCAGTTCCCTCGCCTGGGCTTGTGGCGTGCGCCCGGCCTCAGCCGGCGACAACACAAGCTGTGCGGGTACGTCATGGCTTGCCAGGCGCTTCAGCCACTCGTTCGCGGTTTGTTTGCGCATCACCACGATCATTCGGTCGTGCAGAGCGTCTCCGTCAAATAGACGCCCGGCCTCGGTGGCCCAGGCGGGTGCCGAAAATTCAGGCGCAATATCTGCGGTAGCTGCGACGAAACCCTGCCAGAAATGGGGTTCGATGATGCCAAGGGCAATCGACCGGCCATCGGCTGTCTCGAACACATCGTTGCTTGGATACAAGTGGGTGCGTGAAGGCGCGTCTACATCCAATCCATGGCGTGCCGCAGTGAATGCAAGTGCTGCATCGGCTAATGCAAGATCGAGAAACACTCCCTTGTCGGTGAGGCTTCGCTGGTGCAGCGCAGCAAGCATGGCGATGGTTGCGAAGCTGGCACCGGCCAGATCCGCCACCGGCATGCCGGAGCGGCGGGGTGGCCCGGTCCAGTGGCCGGCAAAGCTCAGGCTTCCGGAAGCTGCGAGGTAATTGAGGTCATGACCTGGTGTATTGCGAGCCGGACCGTCTTGTCCGTAGCCGGAGATGGAGCAGTAGATCAGTCGCGGATTCAAGGCTGACAGGCTCGAGTAATTTATCCCGAGTCGCTCGGCAACGCCGGGCCTGAATCCCTCGACGGCGAAGTCTGCCCAGCGGGTGAGCCGCTCGATCAGCGTACGTGCTGATGGATTTTTCAAATCGAGGGCCAATGCCTGTTTATTTCGATTGGCCATGGCGAACATGGGGCCGGCCATTCGCCGCGCAAAATCGCCGCCTAGGGGTTCGATCTTAATCACCTCAGCGCCAAGATCAGCCAAAGTTACGGTCGCGAACGGACCCGGCAGCAGCAGTGAGAAATCCAGTACCCGCAGTCCGGCCAAGGGCTGCCAAGCCTTATTTGATAGCCTGATGCCGGTCGCCGACGCATGTTTTTTCATTGCTTTGGCTTGGTCATGTTAGCGTGCCAGTATCAATCCTGCAGGCGAGGTGGTTCGCCAAGTCGGGTAATGGCATCGCCCGCCATTTTGTTGATCTGCGTTTGCTCATACCCTAGTTCAAGCAGAAGCGCGCCACTATGCTCCCCGAGCCCGGGCGCGCGGCGCAAGGCGGAAACGTCGTGCATTCCACGTTCGCTTCGCAGTGGAATCTTTGGCTGTAGCAGGCCTGGCACATCTGTTTGCTCGCCGAGCAGCAAGCGCAGTGCCGGGTCGGCCATCATCTCTGGAACCGTGTTGACGGGGCCGGCCGGTATATCAGCGCTATCCAGCGCAGTCAGCCAAGCCCGCGCAGTGCGGGTCAAGAAGATATTGGCAAGCATCGCGAGTAATTCAGGTCGATGCCTGATACGTGAGGCGTTAGTGCGGAAGCGACCCTCGCTCGGCCATTCGGGTCGGCCGACGACTTCAGACAGTCTGGCGAATGCTGCATCGTTAATCACGGTGAGCGTGAACCAACGTTGGTCGGAGCCTTGAAAATGGCGGCTGGGTGCCACGATGGCCGGATTGACCGCGCGTTCACATTTGCCATCTATGCTGGCTTCGGCGATTTTGCTGCCGAGAAAATTGAGCATGGTTCCCATAAGCGTGAGCTCCACAGCCTGCCCACGACCGCTCTTGTCCCGCTCCATGAGAGCGGCAAGAATGCCATTGACGCCGCACATGCCTGAGGCCACATCTACAATTGGCAGACTGTTGCGGATTGGCGGGTCGTCTTCGTCCCCCGCACCGTAGAAGCCGCCGCCGACGCCCTGAATAACACTGTCAACCGAGGGTTTGAGCCGGTATGCATTGTCGCTGCCATAGGCCGATACGGAGTAGTGCACCAAACGCGGATTGATGTCTGCGAAGTCTTCAAAACGCAGTCTCTGCTTCTCGGCAAAGTCCGGTCGGAAGCTGTGGATCAGGACGTCGGCGCGTGCCACGAGTCGTTCCAGCACTTCACGGCCGGCCGGTTTGCGAAAGTCCAAGCATATTGATTCCTTGCCGCGATTACTCATCATGAACAGGGAGGCCACTTCGCCGCAGAACGGCGGGCCGAAGGTGCGACCCTCGTCGCCTGTGAGCGATTCGACCTTGATCACGCGCGCCCCGTAATGCGCCAAGGTCATCGCAGCGTAGGGACCCGCCATCAAGCGCGACAGGTCCAGGACAGTCACGCCCTCCAGCACACTCATGTAGCGAGTTTTGGCGGCAGGAAGCACACCGTCTCGGTAAATTCCGCGACTTGCTCTCCGTGCTGGTTGATTACAC
>JBFJJV010000143.1:0-7317 GCA_041635265.1 Panacagrimonas sp. | reverse complement strand
CGGCTTCGCGCCCCACAAAGCGGCTCAGACCGCGGCGGCGAGAGATATCAAATCGATTGGCCGTGGCTTGCGCCGAAATCAGCCGAAACATTTCCACCGGACTGGAAACCCCCTTGACCTCCTGTGTTCCCAGACTCTGCAGTTCGCACAAACCGCCGACCAGACGCGCGGTAAATTCAGACACGGTGACCGAATCCGACTCGGACATGGTCTCCATGCGTGAGGCGATCCCCACAACCTGTCCCTGCGCGGTGTAGTCCATGCGCAGATCGTCGCCGATGGTTCCCACCACCACCTCGCCGGAATTGAGCCCGATACGCACACTCACAGACTCGCCGTAGTCCGCTCTAAGGCGCTCATTGAAGCGCCGCATATTGGCGCAGATGCGCAGCCCCGCCATGCACGCACGCAGCGCGTGATCTTCGGCCGCAATTGGCGCACCGAACAAGGCCATGATGCCGTCACCGGTGTACTGATTGATGGTTCCTTCGAGAAAATGCACGGCCTCCGACAAGACCGCAAAAAACTCATTGATGACGGCATGCCATTTTTCCGGCCCCAGCCGTTCCGCCAGTTCCATCGACTTCGCGATGTCGCAGAACATCACCGTGACCTGCTTCTTTTCACCTTCGACGGCCGAGCGGATGGAGAGAATTTTCTCGGCCAGATGATTTGGCGTGTATGAGTCGGCCCGGAAAGATGCGGGACCCGCCAGCCGAATCTGCGTTGAGCGCGTGTCTTGTCGCCACACCAGCACCCGGCCGCCTTCGTCAGCAGCAATCTGTCTGGCGTGGATCAATTCATCCTTGATGTCTTCAATGTCTTCATCGTCGAGCCCGAATTGGCGTTTCAGACCGCGATAGGACACGCGTTGCTCGACCATGAGAAAGGTGCTGACCCGCTCCAGCAGTGCAGTGAAATCTTCCTCGCCTTTGATCACGTTAATCGCTGCGGCTCAGTACTGAATACTAGAAGCGAAATCTTCGACTCGGGCGTATCTGTCCACGTCCAGTCCTTCCCGGATCAGCCGTGCCTCCGTCTCTTTCAGGTCCGTCTTGAATGCGCGCGCGGCTTGCCTGAGCGCATCATCGTCGAAGTCATATTTGACTTCCAGCAAGGTTTCCACATTGTGCGTCTTGAAAAACATCTCAAAGGCGAGCGTGGCTTTGAACATGTCCCAGCCGTGCAGGATTTTTGTTCGCGCGTAAGCTTTCGCTTCCTTGTTCGATTCAGGCGGTGGCACGCGGATGCGGTAGCAGGTGTGATGCGGCCCCGGTGCGCTATAGGTCTTGTGTTCCAGCGTATGGGCAATGGCGACGTCCCAGATATAGGTCGTAGCCGCTGTAATCAGATTGGGATAGCTACTGCCATCGTCTTCCAGAATTTCCTTCTCGTCGGGGAAGCCGGGCAACCATTGCGCGATGTATCTGGCCCAGTTGCGAATGTAATACAACTCCTCCATACCGCCCTCGGTATCGCGTCGGGCATAAATATGCGCGACCACGGTGCTGACATAACGCTTGACGGTTGCGTAATACGCCGACAGGAAGGTGCCCCAGCCGGAGGGCACGTCACGTGCCCCTTGCGGATAACGCCAGCGTGGATGTGCGGGGCCGGGGGTGTCAGAAGGTTCATATTTGGACAGAAAGTTCGGATAGCCGATATAACCTGCGCTCACTAGCCCGCGGACCTCTTCACTGGGGCCGACGAAGGGCGCATAAAACTCACCGTGCGATTCACTGACGATCGAATGCCCGCCTTCGAGCACGGCATGATCAACCGCCAGGTGCAGACGAAGGTGCGGCTTCAGCAGTTTGAACAAAGTGTGTCGCATCGGCAGTGCGCTCTGCGAGATGGCATTGACCGTGTCATAGGGAAAATGTGAGGCGGGATGGCCGGTCAGTGCCACGATATGCGCACCACCCTGAATGGCAAAATAGCGCGCCAGGGTCCAGGCGTTGCCATCTGACGGAGTCAGCAGAATGTGCTGCCAGACCTCATCACGCAGGTGCCCGATGGAAATGGCCATGACCTGCCATGGCAGCTCCGGTTTTTCTCGGGTGAAGAGGATCACGGTCGGTGCCACATACATTCCGTCGTAGGGTTTGACGTCCTGGATCGGCGTGTAATCGACGCTCGCGTACTGATGTGCCGAATTCAGCCCTTTGCAACCAGAGAAATACTTGTCTTTGCTTAAATCCTTCACCTCGCGCAGCCGCATGTATTTGCTGTAGGTGGTGGTAGTCAGCATCCGTGAAAAATAGACGTCGTCGATATGATCCAACTGGTAGTGCACAAACCAGTTGTAGACCGCCAGCGGCAGCTTGGTGATCAGGGCCTTTAAATAATTCATCCGCGCAGTGCGATCCCAGTCCTTTTGGTCGGACGCAGACGGATGCAGGACTTCGGCCGCCATCGCCATGGGGTGATCCGGCGCAGGCTGAGGCCAGGGACCACGGCGATCATGCAGAAACTCGGTTCGCGGCAGCGGATAAGCTTGCGTGTGTGTCTCTTTGTGAAAAGTCACTTTTATTATTCCCAATTTTATATTCGCACGACGAACTGACTAAGCCTCCCATCTCCCTGCTTCGCCAGCTTTATTCTCTCTGCATGATACAGCCCGCTTTGCCGAGGACGGGAGATTGAGGTTTGTGCACGCTGGCGATCCAAAACGGCTGTCTGTATTTTCCGCGGAAGCGTATACGCGGCGCTTGTCGCGAATGAGGCCAATCCGCTCGCCGGAGTGGCCCGGATGGTTTCAGCAAATGCCGTCGCCGCGCGCTGCGGGCGGATATTAGTACGCTACAATACGGTTTTAATTAATCAGAATCTGCGTGCAGCGCGGCCTCGGTAATAGATTCTGTTTTGGGGTGGCGAAGCCGCCATGCATCACACAAGGAGTTACCGTGATCCGTTCCATTTTATTTGTTCCCGCAGATAGCGAAAAGAAACTGGCCAAGGCCACGACGCTGGCCGCCGACGCTCTGGTGCTCGACCTCGAAGACGCCGTCCTTCCGGAGCGCAAACCCATCGCCCGGGAAATGATGAAGGCCTGGTTCAGCGAGCAGGCCGATCGCAGCCGGCTCTGGGTGCGTGTCAACGACATGAGCTCGGGCGAAATCCTCAGAGACCTCGCCGCCGTCGTTCCCTCACGACCTGTGGGTATTCTGCTACCCAAGGTCAAGGGACCGGAGGATGTGGAGATCGTCGGCCACTATCTGGACGCCCTGGAATCAGAACATGGTCTGGATCAGGGCCAGATTCGCATCATGGCCATCATCACCGAAACCCCGGAAGCGATGCTGCGCATGGGTGAATTTGCCAAGCAGGCGCACCCGCGCATCAGTCACGTCGCCTGGGGCGGTGAAGATCTGTCTTCAGCCATGGGCGCCGGCGATCCGCGCGACGAGACTGGCGCATGGCGGTCCATGTACGAGTACGCGCGCAACCAGTGCCTGCTCATCGGTCACGCCATTGGCGTCGAAGTGCTCGACACTGTCTATATAGATTTCAAAGACCCCGAAGGCCTGCGTAAGTCCTCGCTGCAATCGCGCTACGACGGCTTTACCGGACGCATCGCGATTCACCCCAAGCAGGTCGACATCATCAATGAAGCCTTCACCGCCACGCAGGAAGAACGGGACATGGCACAGAAAATCATAGACGCCTTTTCCTCTGGCGCCGGCGCCGTCTCCATCGACGGCAAGATGTATGACATGCCGCACCTGAAGGCAGCCAGACGGCTGCTCGCTCGGTAGACCGCATCCAGAAAACGCATCGAAGCAAGTCTGTCACCCCCTCGTCACTATGATCAATCGGAAAATTGTTCTTAAGTCTCGGCCGGTCGGCATTCCCCAGCCCGAGCACTTTGAACTCCAGCAAGGCCCGGTCCCCGATCTCAAGGACGGGGAGTTTCTGATCGAGAATCACTATCTCTCGGTAGATCCGGCCCAGCGCGGCTACGTCAACGATGAGAACAACTATGCCCCGCCGGTCCCGCTGGGCGATGTCATGCGCGCCATGTGCGTGGGCCGGGTCATCGATTCGAAGTGCGCGGCAGTATCGGTCGGCGAATATCTGTATGGCTGGTTCGGCTGGCAGGACTACTGTATTGCCAGCACCGCACTCATCCTGAGGAAAGTTGACCCGGATCTAGCGCCGCTCTCTACCGCAGCCGGCCTGCTCGGCATCAACGGCCTGACCGCCTATCTGGCCTTGCACGACATTGGCCAGCCCAAACCCGGCGAGACCGTGCTGGTCACCGCAGCATCAGGGGCGGTTGGCAGCATCGTGGGCCAGCTGACCAAACAGGCCGACGCCAGGCCCGTGGCGGTCGTCGGCTCGGACGAGAAAGGCAAGAAGGCCATGGCTGACTACGGCTACGCGGCCTATATCAATTACAGAGCCAAAGATAAGCCGATTGAAGCGGCGCTCAAGCAAAGCTGCCCCAAAGGCATCGACGTGTTTTTCGACAACACCGGCGGTGACATGAGTGACACCATCATCCGCCATATGGCCCTGTTTGGCCGCGTCATCCAATGCGGCACCATGTCCATCGCCTCATGGGCGGACAATCCCAGCGGTCTTCGCAATGACCGTGAGATACTCACGCGGCGCTTGCGCATGCAAGGCTTTGTGATTTTTGATCACGCCAAGCGCTATGAGGAAACCACGGCAAAGCTCGCGAGCCTGCTCAAGAACGGCAGCCTGCATTACGCCGAAGATATCGAAACGGATATCGCACTGGCACCGCAAGCGCTGGTTGATGTGTAAGCGGGAAAGAATCAGGGCAAGAAGCTGATCAAGCTTCGTTAAATGAGACTAGACGAGGCGACGCTTCGGCTGTGACTCGCATCAGCGAAGAAGAAATCACCGCAGTCGACATCAGGCTGTAAGCTCATTGATTGATGCACAAGCCCCAGGCCGCCCGTGATGTGGCGAGGATTTCAATGCGCCGCCTCAGTCGCTGTTAAACGACTCTGTCAGGAAGAATATGGGCAGACCGGGTGGCGCATTGCGGCCAAGCGAATCGGGGATCAGAGCGGCAGATAGCTACCGTTAGCTTAGGGTCGCTAGCCGCTGGTCGTGCGCTATTGGGGCGTAAACGGATTGGCAGCTTTGGGCAGGTCCATTTGGACAGGATCGTGATAAGATTGCATTGCAAATGCGATACATGAGGCAAGCCATGAAATCAGCAACTATCCCTCCATTGCGAGTGACCCCGGACCTTCGCCAGGCAGCGGAGAATGTTTTGCACGAAGGCGAAACGCTTTCAAATTTCGTTGAGGCATCTGTCCGCAGCCAAATCGATCAGCGCAGGAAGCAGCAGGAATTTATTGCGCGCGGCATGGCAGCTGGCGAAGACGCTCGCGCTACCAACACTTATGTCAGTGAAGCGAAGCTGATGAATTCCTTACGCCGAATTCTCAGAAAGACTGAGAAGGCACAGGAGACCACGGCGCGCAGAAAATGAACCGGACAATCCGTTTCACAAAGGAAGCGCAAGACGACCTTGAGCGCCTATTTGAGTTTCTTGCGCAGAATGATGTTCCCGCCGCTCAACGTGCTCTGAAGAAAATTGAGAAAGCCTGGGATCTGGTACGTGAATTCCCATTCGCCTGCCGAAAAGCGACTCCCGAGAATCCTTTTGTTCGCGAACTTCTCATCAGCTTTGGACGCGGCGGTTATGTGGCGCTGTACGAAATCGACGGTGAAAGTGTGATTACCGTACTTGCTGTCAGACATGCCAGAGAGAGCGATTACCACTGATCAAGCGACAAGACTAAGGGAGACATCTGCTCGCTTCAATCCACGCGATGCGCAGTGTCAAATTGAGCGGCTCCACAATGACCGCTTTGGTCCCCGCAACAAGGCGGAACTAAGAACCGATTTCCGCCCGAACGCGCAATCGCGGTGGGAACGGTCTGACTTTCCGAAAGCAGACATAGCCTTATGCCCGCTCAGAGGCAAAAAGCGGGGAGACGACACAGGATCCACACAAAGTGCCTAGCTCGTGACAGGGGAGCGGAGTTTCTGACGCTGCCCTGTTGCCCAAGGATATAAGCCCGTGCTTTAGATTGCTGACGGCCTAGGGTGGCGCGCTTGCCCGAGCCGGCAAGCTCATGCCCTACTCAATTTTTACTTTTTGTGTGGAATCTTCCAGCCAGCCAGCACAAGGGTCGCTGCGACTGCGATCAATAATCCGGGCTGTGGCGAAAATGAGTTGAGTTGAGGTGAGGACTACGCCAATCGGCAAGGCCGTGCCCCTGGCTAATTCAACGCGCTAAAGCGGAGCAAGAATTGCAGCGTCCTGCTGAATGTAGCGCCTGTTCCCATTTACTTTGAGCAATACACCTCACGGGCCTGTTGACTCATGTTGCACCGTAGGCGTCGCTCACAGACTGCCAGTGCACTCGCACGCCATGCGCGGCACGCGGAATGAAGGCAGCGCTTACCCCATGAAGCATCGGGCAGCTCGCCCGGGGTTCTACCGCCAGCGCCTCACAGCGTGATGACGCAGCACAGCGGGTTCGTCAAAAACGTCTTGGCGAGCGCCTCGGCAGCCTTGCGCTGATCCGGTTTGAGGCTGGCGTAGATATCCCCCACCTCCGTGCCCTTGATCGGCTTGCGTCGCTTGCCGCCGATGGCTTGCTGGATCTGGTCGTATGCATAAAAGTGCGCATAGCTCTTCACCGGATCGAAATACGCACGCTCCCATGGTGGGTTGGAAATGTGGCTCTGCGCGTAGCGACCACCGAGCGTGACCAGAGCCTCTACTGATCCAGCCCCACGCGCCGCGACCAGCGCGCTCATCATGGACTCATAGTGCTCGGCGTCGCGCGCGTTGTTCTCTTTGCTGTCGCGCTTCCAGGAATAGAACACGGTACCGGGCCGGCTCATGAACATCAGGGATTCCTGCGCATCCATCAGCCCGGCCGTCGCGGCCTGCCTAGCCCAGGCCCGGCCTCGACCGCGCTGGGCCTGATCCACGCCTTTGCAATCGATGTAGTCCTGGCGCATCTGCTGCTCGAAAGCCTTCGGGTCTTCCACTCGGGTCCCGCCCAGGTAACGCCGTGTTTTCAGTGCCGCGGAAATGACACTCTTGAGCATCTCGGGCGTACTTGGCGTGTTGCTGCATTGATTCACGATGGCCGCAATTTTGAATTGCGCCTCCGGGTTTCCCTTCATGGCAGACGGCAGTAGATCTGCGTAATGCGGGCCCAGCGGCGGATTGATCGACAGCATCAGGTCGGGCTTGGCATACACGCAGACCTCGATGCCAGCTGCTCTCAAGCCATGTCGCGAATGGAAGCGCAT
>JBFJJV010000142.1:0-7341 GCA_041635265.1 Panacagrimonas sp. | reverse complement strand
GGCGTCGCCGGATCTGACCTCGATGATTCACGCTTTAGGAGATTCCTATGCCTGTAGCCAAGAAGAAGCCAGCCGCCAAAAAAGCGGCTGCAAAGAAAGCGAAGAAACGCGTTGTAAAGAAGAAGGCAGCGAAGAAGGTTGCCAAGAAGGGCGTCGTAAAAAAGGCCGCTAAAAAGGCTGTAAAGAAGGCGGTTCGCAAGAAAGCAGCAAAGAAACGTCCAGCAAAAAAGGCGGCTAAAAAGGTCGCTAAAAAGGCTGTAAAGAAAGCAGCAAAAAAACGTCCAGCTAAAAAGGCTGCCAAGAAGGCCGCAAAGAAAACGGCCAAAAAGGTCGCCAAGAAAGCTGTAAAGAAAGCAGCAAAAAAACGGCCGGCCAAGAAGGCTGCAAAGCGCAAAGTAGCAAGAAAGAAAAAATAATCGGCTGTTTCGATTTAGCGCGCGGCGGGTATTCCGTCGCGCTTTTTTTTGCCCAAAAAACGGATTCGAGCCGTCAGGCAAGTCTCAGCCAAGAAAAAATTCAGTGACCAGATCGGTTTGTGCCTGAGCAGTATCAATCTCTCGCACGGCGCACCAGAATTGAGCTGCACCGGGGTGGCTCTTGCAATACCAATGAATGTGTTTTCGCGCGACGCGCACACCACGCCCCTCTCCATAGAGTTCATAAAGATTGCGCAGATGTTCAATCAGCGTGCGACCCACCTGATTGCGTGAGGGTTCATCCCGCTGAACATCACGGTAAAGATAATCAGCTAACTCCGAGAACAACCAGGGGCGACCCAATGCCGCGCGCCCGATCATGAGACCGTCTGCTCCGGTGTCCTGCAGAACTTGCCTGGCCTTTGGGCCGCTGTCGATGTCACCGTTGGCAATCACCGGAATGCTGACAGACTGTTTTACTGCCGCGATGGTCGCGTATTCGGCAGCGCCAGAATAGTGTTCCGCACGCGTGCGCCCGTGGATGCTGAGTGCGGAGATACCTGCATCCTGGGCGATTGTCGCAATGTTGACGGCATTGCGCTCATCCGGCGCCCAGCCTGTACGCATCTTGAGTGTTACCGGGACATCGACGGCCTTGACCACCGCACTGATGATTCGTGCGACGAGGGGCTCGTCTCTGAGCAGGGCCGAGCCAGCATCAACTTTGCAGACCTTCTTTGCAGGGCAGCCCATGTTGATATCGATAATCTGAGCGCCTTGATCCACATTGAACTGCGCGGCCCGAGCCATGTCATCCGGGTCGTACCCGGCGATCTGCACGGAGATCGGGCCGCTTTGAGCATCGTGCTCGCGCCTTAGCCGAGATTTCTCTGTGTGCCACAACTTGGGGTTCGAGGCTGTCATCTCGGATACCACGAGGCCTGCCCCGCCACGCAGGCACAGACTGCGGAACGCCCTGTCGGTGACCCCAGCCATTGGTGCCAGAATCAACGGTGGATCAATGCTATAAGGACCAATCTTCAGGCAGGACGTCATGGATATATCGGTTCGACAGGTGTGAGGAAAGCCAGTTGTCAGACAGGCGGTGGTAATGATCACCTGAGCGAGTACTCAAGTCATGGCACGAGTGTTAGATTCGAGGGCATGAGTCTGGGGGATAATTAAGCGTGGGCCTAGTAGATAAAACTGCTCTGATTGTCGACGATTCGCGCTCGGCGCGTTTTGCGCTGCGTCGCTATCTCGAGCGACACCATTACAAAGTCGATGCCGTTGATTGCGCCGAAGATGCGATGCGCTATCTGCAATCTGTGCGCCCGGGCGTCATTTTTCTCGACCAAGTCATGCCCGGTGTAGATGGCTTCACCGTGCTCAAGACACTGCGGGCGCGACCTGACACCAGGGATATCCCAGTCGTTATCTGCTCGTCAAATGAGGGGCCCGACTTTAATGCCAAGGCGCACGCGCACGGGGCGCAGCGGGTTTTGCAAAAGCCACCGAATCCGGTCCTGCTGGCCAAAATTCTGGAAGCAGTGGAAGCGGGTATTCCCGCTGAGACTGAGGCCTCTGCCTCGCCCGCTGTTTCCAAGACACCAATAGTGGAGCTATCGGTTCCAGTAGTACCTCCGCCGCCTACGATTCCGCTAGTTCCCCCGCCCGTCACGGTCGCCGAGTCAGCCACGAACCGTCCTGCCAACGGGCAGGGCAATGGATACAGCCCGGCTCAGGTGAACGCTGGGGCGACAGATTCAGTGGCATTGCATAAAGGCAGCGAGGATTCGCGCGAGTCGCAGGATCAGTTCGAGGCGCGTATGGAAAAGGTTTCGCAGGGGCTGAGTGCACAGTTGGCAGAGATCAAGGTAACCGTCGCACAACTTTTGAGCCAACAAGAGCGCATCGCAGAGCCGGCCGGAAGTACCAGCGCCGACATACGTAAATCAGTGGATGAAACCAATGAGGCGCTGTCCCTGGTCTCGTCGCGCATCAAAGGGATGGAAGACGAGATTTCCTCCCGTCTCAGCGAAATGCGCACGCATCTGGATCAGTCTTTACAGGCGCAATCGGATCGGATCGATCAGTTAGCACAGGAATCGCGGCAAGCAGCGGAAGAAGAAGCCAGGCGGGTGGCCAAGGGCATCGTTATGTCGGTGGCCGTGAAGATTTCCGATCAACTGACGCAAGCCATTATCAGTGCTACAGATTAGAGTTGGACGAATTCCTGCCTCGGCGAGTCGCATTTAGGCAGTGTGCGCGGTCTTCACGATATCAGCGGAATCAGGGCATGAATGAAATCAAGCACCACCTGTATTACTCGCCTGGCGCCTGCTCTCTGGCTCCGCATATCTGCCTCGAGGAAACAGGTGCGCCATACCAGGCGCACCGCGTCACCATCGCCAATGGAGATCAGCGGCAGCCACAATTTATTGCAATCAATCCGAGAGGGCGCGTCCCTGCTTTGGTGATTATTGAGTCCTCTGGAAAGCAAGTATTGACCGAAAGCTTGGCGATCATGCTTTATCTGGCGCAGCAATATCCGGAGGCGAAACTGTTGCCGGTGGCGAACGGTGGGGCTGACTATTCACTGGTTCGCGCCCTCGAGTGGATGAGCTGGCTCGGGGCTAATGTTCATCAGGGCACCACGCGCGCCGTCATCCGCCCGGAAAGCTTCTGCCAGAGCCCCTCAGCGCTGGAGGAGATTCGGACAAATGCCAGACAACGTTTAGCTATTGCCTTCGCCGATATCGAAAGTAATTTGAGCGGCCGTCAATGGGCGCTTGGGGAGACCTATTCCGCCGTTGACGCCTATCTTCTGGTGTTCTTCCGGTGGGGCGGAAAATGCGGACTTTCTATGCGCCAGCAATATCCTGAATTTACCCGCGTCATGGACAAGGTTCGCGATCGCGCTGCGGTGCAAAGTGTGATTCGGGCGCAGGGTATCGAGATTGATTAGGCTGTCTTCCCTTGTGGCCTGCTGATGAGGCCGAGGGTCGGCGCTCAGTGACGCCAGACCGTCCAGGCCAGGCTGGCCCAGCCACCCAGCAGCAGCAGACCGCCAATGGGCGTTATCGCCCCCAGCCAGCGAATGCCGGTGATAGCCATCAGGTACAAGCTGCCACTGAACAGCAATACGCCGGCAAAAAATAAAGTCGAGGCGGTATCCAAGCCGCCGGCACGTAGCTCACGTGCCAGTATTCCGACCAGTAGCAGCGCCAGGGCATGATAAAAGTGATATTCGGTCGCCGTTTTCCAGACGCTCAGCATTTCAGGGCTAATGCGAGTGCGAAGGCCGTGGGCGCCGAACGCACCGAAAAGTACCGCAAGAAAGCCGAGAATTGCGCCCAGCAGCAGAGAGATCTGTGCCATCTCAGTATGTGCTCTTCTCGAGCACGGAAAAACCGATCCCCGCCTTCTGCAACCTTGCGATGAGTCTGTCTCCCATGCCGGTGGCCGGAGTCAACATGCCGGAGCGCTTGGGCAGGCGGTCCTTGGCCAGACACATCGCCGACTCCGCCAACATCTTTGCAGTTTCGCCGTAACCCGGATCGCCGCCCGTGACTTCAGTGATGACCTGTTCGCCACCGCCGCGGCCGACGAAGCGCACACGGAACCAGGCCTTGGCGCGCTTCTCGGCACTCGGGCCCTGGCCCGGATCACGGAATCTGAGTAATTGATCGCGGGTGAGCTTGAGTTGCGCGCCGATCATGGCGATGCTTGCACCACCGAGCAGCGCGGCGACATTTCTCAGTTTTTTGATCTGAATAAAGTGGCCGTATTTGAATGCGGGGCCATAGCGATCATCACTGGCCGCTGATCGGCGGACCACCTGGGGATCGATGCCTGGAAAAGGCACGACCCAGGAATCGACCAATTTTTCGAAGCGAATGCGCTGGCGGGTGGACCCGATTTTTCGATTTGCGGGCCAGACTTCCTGCGCCCGGCGTTTTCTGGCTACGGCTCTGGATTGCCTGAGACGCGAGAACGCCGTGATCGCCGAGTGCCAGGTTCCACCGGAGACCTCGCCTCCGGCGCGGACGTAGCCATCGACCGTAATGGGCACTCCTTCAGGCAGCTGCTGCACCGTAAACAAGGCGCCGAGATCATGCGGAATGGAATCAAAACCGCAAGAAGTGACGATGCGCGCGCCACTTATCTTTGCCACCTCGTGATAAGCCAGCCACATGCGATCGACAAATTCGGGTTCACCGGTCAGATCAACATAGTCCGTGCCGGATTCTGCGCAGGCCGCCACCATGGGTTCACCGTGGCGAATATAAGGGCCGACAGTGGTAATGATGACCTTGGTTTGAACCGCGACCTCGCGTAGAGCTTGCGCATCTCCGGCATCGGCCAGAAGCAGGTCCAGATCAGCACAGGCCGGGTTGAGCTCGATCAGACCCTCGCGCACTGCTTCCAATTTGGCTCTATTGCGCCCGGCGAGTGCCCATCTCAGTGAACTATCGGCATGGCTTGCCAGATACTGGGCGGTCAGTTCACCGGTAAAACCGGTCGCGCCGAACAGAATGATGTCGTACTTACGTTTGCTTGCCATGCAAGAAACTCCTGAGTCAGTGAGTGATGAGCGCGGCGGCGCGACTGCGGAAGCAAAAGTTTGGCACACCATGGCGATCTGCCGCGTGGCCAGATTGACCGGGCGGCCGGGCTAATGAGGCAAGTCTGAACTATATCGACTCATGCTTTGTTGCCGACCGCCGAGACGCAGAAATCACAGATCGATTCAACGATCGCTTCCCGCTGCAGATTGCGCTTGCCTGTGGCGCCAATCGGCCCGATGAGGGCCTCGGTAAAAGCACCGACGACGCAGGCGGCAGCGATACCTGCATTCTGCTGTGGAAATTCGCCGCGGCGGATGCCGCGGCGGATCAATTTGTGGAAAACAGTGCCGAACATCCGACGCACCGCGATCCGGGCCGCATCCACCTCCGGCTCGGCAGGCTCTGCAATAAAAGCGTAGGCGAGAAAAGGGCCGTCAAAAGCGCGCTGGGCAAATGCCGCAACTGCGCGCCTGAGGCAGTCATGTGCGTCGCTGCCCTGGGCGATGGCGGCATCGAGTACTTCCACTTCGTGCGCAGCGGCCTGATTAAGCACTTCTACGAACAATTCGGCCTTTGAAGGAAAGTAGCGGTAGATTGAGCCGGTTGACAGGCCCGCTTCAGCTGCCACTGCCCCCATCTGCGCGGCTCTGAACCCGCCACTTGCGACCAGCGAACGGGCAGACTGCAAAATGCGTTGGCGATTATTTGCCAGGCGATCTTCCATCAATGGGGAGCGTTTGAAGGCCACGAAGTGAACCTCGGATCAGAAAATGAATATGAATTCACTTTATATCAGAATGTGATTAGAATCGAGGCCTTCGGAATGCCCTGAGCCGTCGTTTTTTCTCAGCGTATTTTCTTTGTGCCAAACAGCCTCCCTCCTGCTTATGTCTATCATCAAATCCAAAATCAATTCGCGATCGCCAGAATTCGAGGCGAATCGGAAACTCATGCTGGAGTTAGTGGCGGAGTTGCGCGAGAAGACCGCTCGGGCCGTACAGGGTGGTAGCGAGTCATCTCGTCAAAGACATCAATCGCGGGGCAAGTTGCTCGCACGTGATCGCGTCGATCTCCTGCTGGATCCAGGCGCCCCTTTCCTGGAGTTGTCTGCGCTGGCCGCCAACGGCATGTATGGGGACAGTGTGCCGTCGGCCAGCATGGTCACCGGCATCGGGCGTGTCAGCGGACAGGAGTGTCTGATCGTGGCCAACGACGCCACCGTCAAGGGCGGGACTTACTATCCGATGACGGTCAAAAAGCATGTGCGTGCGCAGGAAATCGCACGCGAAAACAACTTGCCCTGCATTTATCTGGTCGATTCCGGTGGTGCCTTCTTGCCTCTGCAGGAAGATGTATTTCCCGACAAGGATCATTTCGGGCGCATGTTCTACAACCAGGCGAACATGTCGGCTCAAGGCATTCCACAGGTCGCCTGTGTCATGGGCTCTTGCACTGCAGGCGGTGCCTATATTCCGGCCATGTCGGACGAGGCGGTCATCGTCAAGGAGCAGGGCACCATTTTTCTCGGCGGGCCGCCGCTGGTCAAAGCCGCTACCGGCGAAGTGGTCACTGCCGAGGAGTTGGGCGGGGCAGACGTGCATACGCGCATCTCCGGGGTGGCGGATCACTTCGCTGAAAATGATCATCACGCTATTTCCATCGTTCGGCGGATCATCGGCAATCTGAATCGCAAGAAAGCAGAAAATGTTGTGCTGCAGGCCAGCGAAGAACCGATTTACGATCAGGATGAACTGTATGGCGTGATTCCGGCAGATACCCGTAAGCCCTATGACGTGCGTGAGGTGATTGCCCGAGTCGTTGATGGCTCACGGCTCGATGAGTTCAAGGCGCGTTACGGCACCACTCTGGTCACCGGCTTTTCTCACATTCAAGGGTGCCCGGTGGGCATCGTCGCCAATAATGGCATCCTCTTTTCAGAGTCGGCCCAGAAGGGCGCGCACTTCATCGAACTGTGCGCACAGCGCAAGATTCCGCTGCTGTTCCTGCAGAATATTTCCGGTTTCATGGTCGGCAAAAAATACGAAAACGGCGGCATTGCTCGTGCTGGGGCCAAATTGGTCACGGCCGTGGCGACCGCCAAAGTGCCCAAACTAACGATGCTGATCGGTGGCTCCTTCGGTGCCGGCAATTACGGCATGTGTGGACGGGCCTACTCACCGCGTTTCCTCTGGACTTGGCCTAATTCACGCATCTCAGTCATGGGCGGCGAACAGGCAGCCAGTGTACTTGCCACGGTGCGGCGGGACGGCATCGAAAAGCGCGGGGAAACCTGGAGTGCGGAAGACGAGGCCGCGTTCAAGGCGCCCACACTGCAGCAGTTCGAGCATCAATCC
>JBFJJV010000141.1:0-7442 GCA_041635265.1 Panacagrimonas sp. | reverse complement strand
CGGTGCAACATCTGCATTAGGGATATAAACGTTACAAGTTCGACGAGCCCCGCGGGCGGGATCTGTTTCGCCACCGCCAGTGCGCGCGCATCGATGGCCACGGGACTGGGGGAAATCGTCCTGACAAGATACTCAAGGGGCGAATCTGGCGGAGCCTCAGTGGCGCCTGCGGCACGCAGGTCCCGTTCAAGCTCCGCGTTTCCGACCAAGGCCACGAAAACCAGCCCCGCGGCAAGCTTGTTGTCGAGCCCGATCACACTCTCGCTCTGATCGAAATTGTCCTTGATCATGGTGGCTATCGCGCGGATGGCACGCTTGTGGCGCAATCTGGACAGCAGGGGAAATGCATGGCCGGTCCGCTTATGGAGGTAACTACCCACCGCCGGCCAGGAATCGGGCACGCCCGCGGTCCATGCCCTGTCCAGTCTGATCACCTGTGGCGCAAAGCGAATTAGACTGAGCCGGGCCATGAGGGTGTCACCCCCCGGAGCCTGCCTGCTGACAATCGGGGTTTTCATATGTTTGCCCGGCACCCAGCCGGCAGCTGAAATCACATCATTGACCTCTGAAGCGACCGCCTCCTCCAGAGGCATCCCCAGTGCATCCATGGTTTTGTTGAGCCAGCCCATCATTGCAATGGCGAGCACAATCCACTCGACGTTCGGCTCCGAGAAATGCTGTCGGATACCTTGTCGCTCTTTGTCAGAAATCGTTGCGGGCACGGTGCCTAGCGAGCGGGCTACCCGCACCGCAGCGCGATCAGACTCTGACAGGGAAGAATCGCGATCCAGAGCGGTTGCGACTTCATCCACCGTGGCACCCCGCCTCAGGGCAAATGTGCAGGAATGGGCAGAACAATAAGCGCAGCCTGCAGCGCGACTGGAGACATACATGACCAAGCCCAATGTCGCGCGTGGCGCACCCAGCCCCCAAAAGCTCAAGGGAAGGTTGAGAAAATTAGGGACCATCACCTGATTCGAGCGCAGAGCCCTCGGCCATATCTCCAGATACGCGGCGCTGTTGGGTATGACGCCCAACACCCTGCGCATGAGCTCGAGTAAAGCGCCGTATCTCTGCTGCAGCGTCTCAACTGGCACCGCCTCGCAGGCCAGCAGATCCGCTAGCGTCTCGGGCTCAGGCGAAACAGGCGGAGCATGACCTTCACCCCTGCCTGCAGACTGAGTGCCGGAATTCGTCATCATGATGCTCTGAGTGTCATTTGGCTGTCCGGATCAGAAGATCTGGCATAACTTAGTCTCCAGATACGCCTTGATCAAGCGATGGCTTAACGCTCGCTTGTCCTTCGCCCATGCGCAGGAATAACTCGATATTTAGCCAAGCGATCGGCGAAATTCCACCCTGTGATATCGGCCAATTCGCTTCGGCATCGCAGGTGAAGCGATTTGCCCGTAATCTATTTCTTATTCATTGTAATAGGCCCTGACAAAATGAAGAAAAACATCCTGATTACTGGAGCCAGCTCGGGTCTGGGAGCGGGAATGGCAAAACGATTTGCGGCAAAGGGCTGCGATCTTGCTTTGTGCGCACGACGCCTTGATGAACTGCAAGCATTAAAGCAAGAGCTCGAGACCGCACATCCCGGCTGCCGCGTCTTCGTTCGCCAGTTGGACGTGGCTGATTACGGGCAGGTCTTCGATGTCTTCGAGGCTTTTCGCAAGGACCTTGGCACGATTGATCGATTTGTCATCAATGCGGGCATCGGCAAGGGCGTTCCCATCGGCAAGGGTGGTTTCAAAGCCAATCTGGAAACCGCGCAGATCAATTTCTGCTCGGCGCTTGCTCAGTGCGAAGCTGCCGTCAGTATTCTCCGCGAGCAGAATGCGGGGCATCTGGTCACGATCTCTTCGATGAGCGCGATCCGCGGGTTCCGCGGCGCGCTCAGCTGCTACGCGGCGACCAAGGCGGGTTTGGCCAATTTGACCGAGGGCATCCGCCTAGAACTACTGGATACCCCGATCAAGGTCACTACCCTCTTCCCGGGTTACATACTGACTGACATTAATCGTGACATCAGAAATGCACCGTTCCGGGTTGATCTGGATAAAGGCTGCGATGCATTGCTCAAGGCCATTGAGCGAGAGCCAGATGAAGCCTGCGTCCCGTCTTGGCCATGGACAGCCATGCGCAGTGTTCTAAGTCGCCTGCCCCTCTCTGCGCTCAAGAAATTTTCCTGAGCGACCTAGGCTCGGCCCGGCGGATCATTGAAGGCGCCTGCTCGCTACGCCCACCGGCCTCAATCCGGGCCTGATTGAGCGAATATGCCCTACCTGACCGGGGGCTCACGGCTTATTGCGCAATCAGAGCAGCTGATGCCCTTCCGCACGCTCGATTCGGTCCACCTGCACCTGTGAGTCCGTTGGAAAAACAGGGGGACCAAACTGATTGAAAATGGCGACGTCCGCCGCATCCCGCCCATAGCCGATAGTGACGTATCCGCCGCCAAGTTGAGGCTGAGTTGCATCGAACACAAACCAACGTCCACCGACATAGGCTTCAAACCAGGCATGCAAATCCATCGGTTTGAGTCCGTGCAGATAACCCACCACCAGCCGCGTTGGAATGCTCAGCGCGCGGCACAGGGCAATCCCTAAATGTGACAAATCCCGGCAGACACCCGAGTGCCTGCTGTGAACGTCGATAGCGGAAATAGGAATCGCGCTGCTGCCCGGCTCATAGGCGATATTCGCCCGCAGCCAGTTCTCAATGGCCTTTACTTGGTCGTAGCCGGGTGCAAAGCCCGCAGCGATTGAATTCGCCATCTGACCGAAACGATCTGATTCGCAATATCGGCTTGGCAGTAGATAGCAAAGAACAGAATCCGGTAAATATTCGATTTGCACAAACGGCGCACCGCACATTTGATCTACTTCATCAGCCACCATCAGATCTGCCGTGGTGCGGACCGCGAATTGCCCTTGAGGCGCGACCAGGCGCTGGCACAGGTTTCCGTAACTGTCGGTGCACTCATACACCAGCACCTGAGGCTCGATACGGTATTCCTCACGCGCCACCCACTGTTGCGCGCCACTGCGGGGTCGCAGCATAAGAATGAATGGAGTCGGAGCAGGAATATCGAAATAGAGATCGCAGCGCGTACTCAACCACATGGTGGAATCGAGACCTTGGAAATAAAGAATGAATGCAGCCAGACCTATCCTACGCCGGCTTGGGCAAGGCCTCAGCTTCCCACTTCAGATTTTCGCTGTGACCCGCACCCGAATCTCACCCAGCCCGGCAATCAGGCCCAACATTTCGTCGCCCGCCACCACGGCGCCGACCCCTTCTGGCGTCCCTGTCATGATCAGATCGCCCGCCTCCAGTCGGTCGTACTGTGACAGCTCCGCAATGCACTCGGAGACTGACCAGATCAACTTTGAAATATTGGAAAATTGCCGAGATCGGCCGTTGACCGTCAGAGAGATATCTGCGGCGTCTGGATGCCCGAAAGAGGAGGCCGGGAAGATCGCAGCAACAGGGGCAGAACCTGCGAAGGACTTGCTGAGCTCCCAAGGCTGGCCTTTGTTTCGCGCGGCGAGTTGCAGGTCACGGCGCGTCATGTCCAGGCCCACGGCATAGCCATAGACGTGCTCGAGTGCGCGCGGGACCGGAATGTTTTCGCCCGCCTTGCCGATCGCGACGACAAGCTCGATTTCATGGTGAAAGTCCGCCGTTTTGGGCGGATAAGAAAGTTCGATTGGGGAGCTGGCATCGGTCGCCGCACTGCCTGGCTTCATAAAAAAACAGGGTGGCTCTCGCTCGTCGCCCCCCATCTCCCGCGCGTGTGCCGCGTAGTTGCGACCGACACAGAAAATGCGATGTACCGGAAAGCGTTCAGCACGGCCCGCGATGGTCAGCGTGCGTACCGAAGGAGGTGTAAGCGCTAGATTCATTGCGTCGATTCCCGTAAACATGGCTTATTTATTGTTGCTGATTCTGCAGGTACCCGCTGCCCGATCCTCTCTGTATTCGGCGTCTTGGCACCCATGCATCTCTTCGATTGAATATTGTGCTTCAGCAATAGTCGCTCCGGACGTCCAGATGCTCAAGCGAATCGCCATGTTTTTACGGATTCTAAAAATCAATCGCTGCGCACAGGCCCCGTGATTGAGCCTGTTTAGTCGCGCGCCATCTGTCCCGGCAAGGCACCGATTCTGCTTGCCACGTCCTTGGCGGAAGCTGCCGCACTTTCCAGCAGTGGAATTCCCCGCCTCGAATAGGAGCCACAGAACCAGATGCGACGATCCGACTCCTGGTGCAAATCATGGAGTTCATCAATGCCGCGCAAGGAGTCGGGAGACACCACGGGTCGTTCGAATTGTGTCTCTAGTAAAAGCTTGTCTTGCGGTATTTCGAGGAAGGGATTCCAGGTTTCAAAAATATTCTCCTTTCCTTTGAGCTCTGGATGGATCTGGTTCATCCAGATGCTGGCCATCGGTTTGTCGTGCTCGGCTGACAGCAGAAAATTCACTGGGGCCCATTCTTTTCGGTTATTTGGGGCCAAGCGTGCATCTCGATGCACGACGACCTTGCCTGCCTCGTAGCGAAACTTCCTGAGTATGGACTGCTCGTCGCGGCTCGCCTGCCCGAGTAATTTCAGGGCTTGATCTGCCTGGGTCGCAATGACCGCATGATCATAGCTCTCCGTATGGCCATTGCCGTCGCTCACCTGTACTGAATCCGCAGTTCGGGTCACAGTTTTCAAGTTCATGTTGTAATGAAATTTATCTGCAGCAGCGACCATTCGACGAGCGGCATCCTGCGTTCCGTGGACCAGTCTGTTAACCCGGGAACCCATGAGCCCACTCTGCAAATATTCGCGGATGATCGAAGCTGGATAAGACTTGATACTCTCGTAGCGACAAGTGCATATACCGGCAAACGCCGGATATAGAAAACACTCGGCGAACTGCCTTGAATAGCCTTCCTGCTGAAGGTATTGCTCAATGCTCGTGTCGTCGGACAGTGGCTCTTCCCTGTCTGTCGACGCCCTCAGGAATCGCAGTATTTCTCTGCCGATCCCGATCGCCCTAGGGGTCAGGGCACTTCTGCCAGCCAGCAGCGGGATCGAACGCGAGCCCAGCCAGTAATTCTTGTAACGAAAATAGGTGCTCCCACCGAAGTGACTGAAGGAGCCGGAGTACTTGATCGGCTCATAGGCCACGCCCAGTTCCTGATACAACTCGGTGAGATTTGGGTAGTAGGCCTCGAAAAAGACCCGCATGGGCACATTGATCAGGGCTCGTGCCTGGCCGCTCTCCACCTCTGCGGTATGCGCGTCCATACCCAGCGTTTTGGCCCGCTCGTACAGCGTGACCTTGTGCGCCTTACCCAGGTACCAGACCGCGCTCAAGCCAGTAATGCCACTGCCGATAACTGCGATTTTCATTGCTCGATTTCGCCCTAAGCCTGCACTGAGCCGGGGTAAAAACCCTGCCAGAAAAGCAGCCCGGTCCAGTTAATCAAGGCCCAGACTTGGCTGAGCGTCGTGACAAGAACAAAACGCTTGCAGGCCGATCGATTTTCCACTTTCGCGTCACTAAGCAAGCCGCTGAGGACCACATGGACCAGCAAGGCCAAGGCCGGACCGGATACCAGCACGATTGGCCACAGCCCCGAAACCCACATCGGGCTCAGCATGGCTACTGCCACATATGCGCTGCCCAATATCAACACTGCATCCCGTCTGGCCCTTCTCTCGCCATGGCGAACAGCATAGGTTCGCTTGCCTCCGTCTCTGTCGGAAGGGATGTCCAGCAATGCGGTAATAATATTGCCCGCGAAAAATATCAGGCAAACGGGGATCAGCAGCGGCCAGGCAAGGCCCTCGAGCGAGCCTGATTGAAAATAATAAGCGGTCAACGGCAGCAGCGCGCCGCAGCACAGTGCCTGATGCATTTCGCCAAATCCTCTATAGGAAGACCTGATCGGTCGCAAGCTATAGGTCCAACCGACAAATAGGGACAGGGCGCCCAGCAGGATCATCCATGGTCGCCCCATGAAACCGCTGCCAATAGAAATCAGGGCGAGAATCCCCATTGCAATCAGGGCGCCGACAAACAGATTCTGGCCGCTTAGCTGAGCATCCGGAATGACACGAGACCCGCCGGAAAGCCAGAACGTATGATTATTTCGGTCAATGTCCTCATCTGCAAAATCGTTCAAATACAGAATGTAAATCTGAAAGAAAACACCAAAGCAGAGCGTGACGAGAAGCACGGCCCCGCTGAATTGCCCGGTGAGCGAGAGGGCTAGCGCCTGTCCCCATAAGAGGGGGAGCGCAATCATCCCGTGCGCCATCGGCCGCGCTGCCCGAATGTAGCTCTTCGCAGTGCGGGCAGCAGATTGCATCAGACTATGGGCACGGGGGGCTCGGCGCCGCGAGATTCAAGCGGATGCTGGAGCAGATAGGACATGAGCGAATCAAAACTGTGCCGAAGCCAATAGGAGTAACTCGACGGCTCGGCTTCCATGCGCTTCCCCAGGGCCTCGAGGTCAATCCATCTGTAATCAGAAACCTCATCTGGATTTATCGAAGGCTGACCTTGATATCGACCCAGAAAAACATGATCAATCTCGTGTTCGACCAGGCCTTTATCCAGCTTCGCCTTGTAGGTGAATTCGAAAATCTTGTGCAACTGACAGTCGAAGCCCATTTCTTCAAGCAAGCGGCGGTGGATCGCATCCTCCATGATCTCTTCTGGCCTGGGATGGCTGCAACAGGTATTGGACCAGAGTCCACCGGAGTGATACTTGCCGGCAGCCCGCTTCTGCAAAAGAAGCGCGCCCTCTGCATTAAAGACAAAGATCGAAAACGCGCGATGTAGTTTCCCCTGCTCGTGCGCTTTCCGCTTTTCCTCTACGCCGATGCATTGGTCAAACTCATCGACCAGGATGACCTCCTCACGCATCAGTCGCCAGCCGCCTCAATCTTTGCCCAGCTATCGCGAAGAGTTACAGTTCGATTAAAGACCAGCCTGTCCGATCGGTGTTCATGCCGGTCGGCAACGAAATATCCGAGCCGCTCGAACTGAAAGTTCTGCTCCGCTACGGCCTTCGCCAGTGAAGGCTCTGCCCAGCAGTGGGAGCGCACTTCAAGGGAACCCGGATTCAGACAAGCGATGAAGTCAGCACCACCGCGATCCGGAGACGGTTGGTTGAATAAACGTTCATACAGACGCACCTCTGCCTGCACAGCATGGGCCGCGGACACCCAGTGAATGACGCCCCTCGGTTTTATGCCATCAGCGGGGTCACCACCAAGCGTCTCGGGCTCATAGCTGCAACGCACTTCAGTGATGTTCCCTGAAGCATCTTTGATGCATTGCTCAGCAACGATGACATAGGCATTGCGCAGACGGACCTTCTTGCCGAGCACCAGACGCTTGTACTTCTTATTGGCTTCCTCGCGAAAATCTTCCCGT
>JBFJJV010000140.1:0-7603 GCA_041635265.1 Panacagrimonas sp. | reverse complement strand
CTGGAATCTGATCCGTCGCCAAAGGCCGCCTTCCACGAATATGGCCCGCTTCGCAAACCTTAGTGCCGCAGTCCAATTTGATCCGGATTGATGCCAGAGAGCCTGCAAGCTGAGAAACCCGCCGCGGCCGAAATCGGCCGGTACCCGCCGTCCTTCCCACACCCGCGGGAAGGACAGCGAATCTTGAACTTGTTCCCCTTGCTACTAGTTGAAGCGCACGTACTCCATGTCAATCGGCTGCTTGTTGATACCTACCCGCGGGGGCGCAATCCAATGGGCAAATTTTCCGGGCTCGGTCACGCGCTGCATCAGTGACACGACATATTCGCGGTCCTCTGCGGTTGGCATCCACTGACCCACCTGGGCATCCCACTCTGCGGACGATACCGGGCGTCCTTCTGGCGAAACTCGGGCGCCTGACAAGGTACCGATCTGCCGATTGAACGCCTTGTGCGGCAGCGTCAGACGGAAAGGCAGGCCGGACTGCTCGATGACCTTGTTCCAGCGCGCGATACCGCCTTCGGAATCCGTGATGAAATCGTTGCGCAACACTTCGTTGAGAGCATTGAGCATCGGCACTTCCTTCTCAACCAGCTTGCCGTCCTGCACGTCGAGGATCTTGTATCCCTGATCTTTGAGCTGATGATCGTCCTTGCGCATGCCTTCCTTGAAGCGACCTTTCAGACCGGAGCTGTAGAACAGCGCCGCGTTGGATGACTGGTCGGCGCCAAACAGATCCAGCGTCACGCTGTAGTGGAAATTGAGGTAGCGCTGGATCGTCTGCAGATCAATCGCGCCGTGTTGGCGGACTTGATCGGGCGCCTCCACGTTGTGCTCCTTCATCAGCTCGCAGGTGCGCTGGATGATGCGCGACACGCCGGTTTCGCCCACGAACATATGGTGGGTTTCTTCGGTCAGCATGAAGCGCGTGGTGCGTGACAGCGGATCAAAACTCGATTCGGCCAGCGCGTTCAACTGAAACTTGCCGTCACGATCAGTGAAGTAGGTGAACATGAAGAAACTCAGCCAATCCGGTGTCTGCTCGTTGAAGGCAGCGAGGATGCGCGGGTTGTCTTCCTGTCCTGAGCGGCGCTGAAGTAGAGCATCCGCCTCTTCTCGTCCGTCGCGGCCGAAATGGCGATGTAGCAGATACACCATGGCCCAGAGATGCCTGCCCTCCTCCACGTTGATCTGGAACAAATTTCGCAGGTCATACATGGAAGGTGCGGTCAGGCCCAGCAGGCGTTGCTGCTCAACCGAGGCGGGCTCAGTGTCGCCCTGGGTGACTATGATCCGGCGCAGATTGGCGCGATGCTCTCCGGGGACTTCCTGCCAGACGTCCTTGCCCTTTTGCTCACCAAAGTGAATCTTCCGGTCCTCTACCTGGTTAGCCATGAAGATGCCCCAGCGGTAGTCCGGCATCTTCACGTAGCCAAAGTTGGCCCAGCCAGAGGGCTCGGTGGAGACCGCGGTGCGCAAATAAACCTCGTCCATCTGTGCGCCTTCGGGGCCCATGTCACCCCACCAGTCCAGGAAGTTGGGCTGCCAGTTCTCCAGCGCACGCTGTAATTTGCGGTCGCTATCGAGATTGACGTTGTTCGGGATTTTCTGGCTGTAGTCAATGCTGCCCATGTGAGGCTCCGTTTATTCGATTGATGCGATTTGTTGGTGCTCTAGGGAAGAGCAAAGGGTTTGTGCAGACTGATTCAAACCCGCTGCAGATCGAAATCCGCTTTCTCACCTTTTCCGTAAACTTTCAGCGCGCCCTTCTCACCCACGGCATTGGGCCGCGTGAATATCCAGTTCTGCCATGCAGACAGGCGTCCGAATACTCGGGTTTCCATGGTCTCGGTGATACCAAATCGCAGATTGGCTTCCAGTCCGGTCAAGGCATCGGGAGAGAGGCTGGCGCGTTCTTCGAGCGCGATGCGGATCTCGTCATCCCAATCGATGTCATCGGGAATTTCGGTGACCAGCCCCAGATCCATCGCCTGCTGCGGATCGATCGGCTGGCCCAGCGCAGACTGAACGGCGGCAATCTCGGCCACGTCATCATAAAAACGCTGATCAATGCGGGACTTGCCATTGACCATCGGATAGGTGCCGAAATTCAATGCCGACAGATGCACGCAGGGCGCATTCTCGGGCAAGTGCAGCATATAGCTGCGGTCCGCCGCCAGGGCAATTTCCAGCAGCGTGCCGGCAAAGCAGGAGCCCTCTTCAATCAGGGCCAAGAGGGTGCGGGAAGTCACATCCAGGCGAGCCAGACAGCGACGCAGATAGCCGATGGTTTCGCGCACCAGCCAGTGCGCCTTGTGTTCTTCTAGCACTGCGTCACAGGCCAGCACTTTTTGCGCATCACCCAGGGTGCGCAATATCCAAGTGCCGATCTCAAGCTCATTGGTGCGCAACGAAAGAATGGCATCGTCCAGCTCTCTGGCCAGCCGCAACGGCCACCAGTCCACGCCAGCCGCTAGGATGGCGTCGATGTCGCTCGGCTGATCCTCTTCCGGCGCCTTGACCGTGAGGTTTGCGATGCGGCCGGCGCGATCGATCTTGACTGAGACAAATCCATATTCAATGCCGTCGGCGGATATCTCGCGCTGCAAGGGCTTGAGTTCAATCCCTTTCGCATCAGCGGGGCGGTCGCTCAGCGCTGCCAGTTCCTGCGCCCGCTTGGCGATGGTTTCCTCAAACACGGCCGGCTTGGCAATCTCATCAACCAGCTTCCATTCCTTGGCGCGCTCACCGCGAACACCTTCGGTCGTGATGCAGAAAATGTCGGCGCGGTCGTGGCGCACTTTGCGCTTGTCGGTGAGTCGGGTCAGGCCGCCGGTGCCGGGCAGGACGCCGAGCAGCGGCACTTCAGGCAGGGACACGGCCGAACTACGGTCGTCAACCAGATAGATTTCGTCGCATGCCAACGCCATTTCATAGCCCCCGCCGGCGCAGGCACCGTTCACCGCTGCAAGAAACTTTAGTCCGGAGTAACGGCTGGAGTCTTCGATGCCATTACGCGTCTCATTGGTGAATTTGCAGAAATTCACCTTCCACGCGTGGCTGGACGTTCCGAGCATAAAAATGTTGGCGCCTGAGCAGAAAATACGCTCCATCAGGCTGGTCACGACCACCGTACGCACTTCCGGATGCTCGAAGCGAATGCGCTGCAATGCATCGTGCAATTCGATATCCACGCCCAGGTCGTAGGAGTTGAGCTTGAGTTTGTAACCCTCCCGAATGCCGCCGTCCTCAGCCACATTCATCGCCAGAGTGGCCACACTACCCGCAAAGCTCAGCTGCCAATGTCGGTACTTAGAGGGGTGAGTCTGATAGTCCACCCTTGGCGTCTTGGCTTGCATGGGTTCTCCTGCTGAGCATGAATTGATGCACTATTGTGCATGCATTATCATGCATGTCAAGCGTTCTATGGCAATTCCCGCGTCGAAATCGCTCGTTCGACAGCAGTGGCGACCGCTTCCATGCAGTCGGCGGGCGTTTTTCCGCTGGTGTCGACGGTCAGATCCGCCTTGGCATAAAAAGGTGAGCGCTCGTCGAGAATGATGCGTAAATCTTCCATGGCCTGCTTGTTTCCAGCCATTGGTCGCATATCGCCCTGGGCAATGACGCGATTCATGTGCTCTTCCGGTGAAGCGGTGAGCCATACCGTGTAAGAGCGCGACAACAGTAGATTAAAAGTCGACGCTTCGTTGACGATGCCGCCGGGCGTATCTATGACTACCGCTGTCGGGTCCGCCAAAACCTCTTCCAGCGCACGACGCTCATAACGGCGGTAGGCGGCCGGTCCGTAAAGTGAATGAATCTGGTCCGGTCGACAGCCCGAGACCCGCTCTATTTCCCGGTGCAAATCGATGAATGGGCGGCGGAGTCGCTCCGCCAGCCCGCGCCCGAGGGTCGATTTTCCAGCGCCGCGCAGACCGATCAAGGCAATCCGGCCGAGGCGATGGTCGCGCCCCTCGGGCGAACCAAACATCCTTGTCAGCGCATTGCGCGCCATCTCCAACTGCTCAGGCGAGCGACCATGCAGTAAATCGCGAATCAGCAACCAGTCCGGCGAGTCGGTGTTTTCGTCGCCGAGCAATTCGTCCAGTGAACAATCCAGCGCCATGGCGATCTGCCGCAAAATCTGAATCGAGGGATTGCCGTTGCCAGCCTCCAGATTGGCCAGGTGTCGTTCAGAAACATCGGCTATCTGTGCCAACACTTTGCGCGTAATTCCTCTGCGGGCACGCAATCTGCGCACCCGCGAGCCCATAGACGCCTGTAACGCATCACGCGTCTCTGGCCGAGCCACAGCGACACCTTCTGCGACTGCCGCAGCGGGATTCACTGGAGGAACCATGAACCTCTCCAATAAAAAACTATTTTGACTTTTGATGCACTATCATGCATGTTCCTTCGCCCCACCACAAGATAGCCCTTAGACGGCTGGAGGCAGTCTTGAGCTCAGAAGACAGCATCATCGCAAATGCGAGGCAGGAATTCAGCCAATTGATCCGCCAGGTAACAGGCCAAATTCATGGCCGAGCGCTGGACGCCGAGCTACAGTCTCACCTCAATCAGTGGGCTGCACCGGCTAGCCCACTGTTTAATCAGATACGCGATGCCTGCCAGCTGGGCATCGAGCAGGGATGGATGTGCAAGTACGAGGGCGGCGGTCTGCGTTACGGACGCGTGATCAAACCCGGACCTGAACTCGACGGCTTCTCGGTGGACGTGGTCGATATGAAAGACATTGCCGGCCCGCACCATCGACATCCAAATGGGGAGATCGACTTGATCATGCCAATTGGAGGCGAGGCTGAATTTGATGGACAGCCGGCGGGCTGGAAAGTCTATGAGCCCGGCTCTGCGCACTGCCCTACGGTGTCCAAAGGCCGGGCGCTCGTGCTCTACCTGCTTCCGGGCGGGGCGATCGAGTTCACCAAATCACCCGCCGATGCGCGTGCTTGAGTGAATGACCGACCAAACAGCTGGGCGGAAAAATGGGTCAGCGAAACTGGCTCAGGTTCGGTCCGGATTGACCGAATTCCGGTCACACAACTGCCAGGCTGACACGGAAGAGTCCGTGTCGTCACGCCAGCGCTCGCCAGCGGTCATAATGAGCATGGCCGCGCCAACCAAGTAAATGAGTTACGAGCACTGCACGGCTGACATTTTCATCATTCGCTGCAGCACTGTGCAGACTCGAACACAGAGCAGCGATCAAATATCACGACAAGAAATCGGCGAGCGCGCCTGAGCCCCGGCCCTCAGCGGCGACCCGGACATTGAAATAAGCGAAGAGAATCCAATATGACTGACAGCAAAATTGCAGCCGCACCTGAACAACTCAATTTCGCAGCGCACCTGCTTGAGCTCAATGCCCAGCGCAGTGAAAAAACGGCTTATATCGACGATGCTGGCAGCCTGACTTACGGGGATCTGGCACAACGCGTCCGGCGTTTTGCGGCAAGACTGGCCGAACAAGGCGTTCGACGGGAGGAGCGCGTTTTCCTTTGCGCCCATGACACCAGCGATTGGCCGGTCGCCTTTCTCGGCTGCCTTTACGCGGGCGTGGTTCCAGTGGCGGTGAACACCCTGCTGTCCGACCGAGATTACGCCTACATGCTGGATCACAGCGCCGCGCGCGGCGTGATCGTCTCGGAAGCCCTGCTGCCGACGATTCAATCCGCCATCGGCATGGCGGCGACCAAACCGGCCCTGATCATCGTGTCACGCACTTCCGAGGACTTCCCCGGCGGCGGCCTTCGCCTCGACGAACTGGTCGCCGACGGCAGCGAAATGGAAGAAGCCGCACTGACCCAGCGTGACGACATCGCGTTCTGGCTGTATTCCTCCGGCTCCACAGGACGCCCCAAAGGCACGGTACATACGCACGGAAATCTGTTCGCGACCAACGCGACTTATGGCGAGCATGTGCTCCAACTCAAAGAAGACGATGTCACTTTTTCCGCCCCCAAGCTGTTCTTTGCCTACGGCCTTGGCAATGGCCTGACCTTTCCACTGAGCGCGGGCGCAACCGTGGTTCTGATGGCCGAGCGGCCGACGCCAGAGGCGGTATTCAAGCGCTGGCTGGAGCACAAGCCCACGGTTTATTTCGGCGTACCGACCCTGTACGCCGCCATGCTGGCCGGGCAGATGCCGGAAAAGGATGCGGTATCAATAAAGACCTGCCTCTCGGCGGGTGAAGCGCTGCCCAAAGAGATCGGAGAACGCTTTGATGCGCACTTCGGCTGCCCGATTCTCGACGGCATCGGATCAACCGAGATGCTGCATATCTTTCTGTCCAATCGCAAAGGACAGCTTCGCTACGGCAGCAGCGGCAAGCCTGTACCCGGCTATGAACTGCAGCTTCTGAGCGAAGAGGGCAATCCGGTCGCTGACGGCGAAGTCGGCGACCTCTACGTCAAGGGCGACAGCAGCGCGCTCATGTATTGGGCCAACCGCGACAAATCACGCGCCACCTTCCTTGGGGCCTGGACCAAGACCGGCGACAAATACGTGCGCGATGCGGAAGGCTGGTACACCTACTCCGGTCGATCGGACGATATGCTCAAAGTGAGCGGGCAGTACGTATCGCCCTTCGAAGTGGAAAGCTGCCTGCTGGAACACGAAGCCGTGCTCGAGGCAGCCATGATCGGCATTCACGATCAGAATGGCCTGGTCAAATCCAAAGCCTTCGTCGTCCTAAAGCAGGGCATCGAGGGCAGCGATGCCCTCGCCGTTGAGATCAAGCGATTCGTCAAAGAGCGCCTCGCGCCCCATAAATATCCGCGACGCATAGACTTTATCGCGGAGTTGCCAAAAACCCCGACCGGGAAAATTCAGCGCTTCAAACTGCGTGATCTTGAAACTGCCCGGGGATGATCCAGGCAACATCGAAAGTCAGGATTGATGGCACTGATGGTCAGCAATTTGAGCTCGACTACGAGCTGATTCCAGCCACGGGCCAGCTTAGTCCCCGGCCGCTGCTCGTTTTTCTGCACGAAGGGCTGGGTTCGATTTCGATGTGGCGCGATTACCCGCAGCGCCTGTGCCGGGCGATTGGCTGTGAGGGCCTGGTCTATTCCAGACCCGGCTACGGCCGTTCCACGCCGCGCCCGCTGGATCAGCCCCTGCGCCCCGACTTCATGCACGTTCAGGCCTATTCGATTTTGCCGACGCTGTTCGAAGCGCTGGGCATTGACGCCCAGGCGCGCAAGCCATGGCTGTTCGGACATAGCGATGGCGGCTCGATCGCCCTGCTCTACGCCGCCCGCTACCCCGACGCCCTCAGCGGTGCGCTGGTTCTCGCGCCGCATTTGTTTGTCGAAGCTATCAGCGTCAGCAGCATCGAGACAGCCCGACTTGCTTACGAGCAGACCGATTTGAAGGCAAAGCTGGCAAAACATCATGAAGATGTCGAATCCGCATTCAGAGGCTGGAACGACATCTGGCGTTCGCCGCAATTTCGGGACTGGAATATCGAGCCCGAGGTCGCTCAAGTGCGCTGTCCGCTCCTCGCGGTGCAAGGCGTGAATGACGAATACGGCACGATGGCGCAGATCGAACGTATCGTCGAGCTTGCACCCCAGGCAGAGCT
>JBFJJV010000139.1:0-7683 GCA_041635265.1 Panacagrimonas sp. | reverse complement strand
TTTAACGTTGACAAGCGCATCCAGCGATACACTCCCGCCACTAAATTAGAGGCACTCAGGCAGGATGTTGCCGGTAGCCGATACGAATGAATCCGCAGCGAAGCTGTTCTGGATGTGCATGACGAGCGAAGTTAAACAGGCGACCATCATTGTGTTTGCGCGCGCGCCCCGCCCCGGGCAGTGCAAGACGCGCTTGATTCCTGCCTACGGAAAACTGGGCGCAGCGCGGATATATCGGCAACTGGCGCGTAGGACAATCACTGCGGCCGCAGGCAGCCGCGTGGGGCCTATTCAGCTCTGGGCTTCGGACGGCAAAGGCCATCCCTTCCTGTGGCAGCTGGCCCGCGATTTCGGTCTGAGTCGGCGGGTGCAGCCGACAGGTGATCTTGGCCATCGCATGAGCTACGCCATCGACCAGGTTCTGGCCAGCGGTGCTCCGGCGGCGCTGCTGGTCGGGACCGACGCGATCAATCTTGACGCCGACGATTTCTGCCGCGCCGCCGAGGCCTTGATCAGTGCGGAAGCCGATGCGGTGCTGCAGCCCGCATACGACGGCGGCTACGTCATGATCGGGGCCCGAAAACCGCTTGGCTCGAGTCTGAAAGGTACGGACTGGAGCTCCGGGAAGGAGTTGGGTCAAACTGAAATAAAACTCATCAAACAGGGTTTTAAGACCCTTCTAATGGAGTCGCGCCTGGATATCGACGAGCCCGCCGATATGGCTGCTGCGAAGCGCGCCGGCATCTGGCCAGTCTCGGTTTAAGGGCACGAAAATTCAGCAATCGAGTAGGCCCGATATGAAGAAGGGACCCCGCCATAAAATATTCTCTTCACACGAGACAAAAAGCCTGCTAAAAGGCGCGCAAGCGGCAAGTTAATGCCTAACTTCGTTAATAAAAATGGCGCGAAAACCCAAGAAAAAACCGGCGGTTCCAGAGGAAGAGACTTCCGATTTTGATGACGACATTTCGGATGATGTTGACGGCGACGGCGATGAAGAAGTCTACGACTTCGAACGCGAGGAACGCCTGAGCCTGATGAAGGCGCGCGACTGGCGCGACGTAGAACGCTACAAGGAAATGCGCGAGCTGCGGGAGTTGGTCGGTGACGACCTGGACGATATCGAGCTTTGAGGATCACTGCCGGGGCTGGTGCCTGCGAGGCCATTAGGGGCGTCCCCAGCACTCTGACCCTGACTGCGCGACCGACCGCCCTCGATCCTGTGCTGACCGTCCGGAATCTGGTCCTGGCCGCTGTGGGCAAGTGAAACTTTGCGCAAATCAGGCCACGAAAAACTGAGGCTTGCGGGGGACGCGCGTTCCAGCCGTCGTACTAGCCATCCGGGTTTGCAGTGACCTAGCTGTCGTAACCAGGATTAAGGCGATTTAGCCGACGTAACAGGCCCGGCCAAGCCAGCAGGCCGCCCTTGCCCAGCGTCGCCGCCACAAGCTGCTCGCCGATGCCATCGAGTACTGACTGCGGTACCGGACTCATCTCCCGGTTTCCCGCCAGCGCCCGCACCTGGATCATGCAAGCCGCTTCCAGCAGATACATCCGCAAAAAAGCGTCGGCACAATTCGCACCCAGGGCCAGCAGGCCATGATTGCGCAACATCATCGTGTGCTTGTTGCCAAGGTCGGCGACCAGACGCGGCTTTTCAGCCTCATACAGTGCGATGCCCTCGTAGTCGTGATAAGCCAGCGAGTCAGCGGCGATGATCGCGGTCTGTGATAAGGGCAACAACCCCTCCTTCTGAGCAGAAACGGCGACCCCATTGATCGAGTGGGTATGCATGACACTGACGGCGTCTTCCCGAGCCTGGTGAATCGTGCTGTGAATGATGAAGCCGGCCGGATTAATGTCGAAGGGCGAGTCCATCACCTTGTTGCCGTCGATATCAATCTTGACCAGAGACGATGCCGTGATCTCATCAAACATCCAGCCGTAGGGATTGATCAGAAAATGATGCTCAGGACCCGGCAATCGAGCGGATATATGAGTGAACACGAGATCATCCCAGCCAAACATCGCGACCAGACGGTAGGCCGCCGCGAGATTGACCCGCATCTCCCACTCTTCCGGGGAAACTTGCTGGCGAACGGCTTTCAGTGCATCGACTTCGGCATCCATGACTCACTCCTGATCACGATCAACATGAGTTCAACACAGGCCGAGCCGCGCGTACAGCGATGCAGGCTCAGCGCGTCAGCCCGACCACGCATCGCAGCGACCAGACGTGAGCGCAGCAACGCCTTTCGCGTCAGGCAGCGGCCGTTGCGGGGGAGACGCGGATTTTAAAGAGTGATCCGCCCGCAGCCGCCAGTCACAGCTCCAGGGCGCGCTCACTGCCGTGCGCGGGGCCATTGTGCTGCGTGACATTGCAGCCAGCCCTGACTTACGGCCTGAGGGATCGGGCGGAAAGAGAAAAAGAAACGATCAACTTTTTGTGGCAACATGTTTTCCAATCTCCTAATAACCACGGCCAATTCATCACGTGGCAGACTTTTCTCAGATGGCAGAAATGCTCGTCGATAGCCTGGGGCTGAGCGCCAGGCCCGTAGCGATCTTTTTCTCCGACCAGCCCCTGTCTGATCTTCAGCAACGATCCTCCACTCAGCCCTCAGGCTGCAGTTACTGGAAACTGGCTGCCGATGGAGAAACCTGCCACACCGTGCCGGAAGATCATCACAACTGCGCCATCGGCAGTCATACCCACAATATTTCTCTGCCGGCTGATCGCTCCGACGAACTGGGACAGACCTTGGGCCTGATGGCAGAAAACCAGTACCTGTCCATGGACGAAGTTCCGCTGATTCCGCAATTGACAATGTCGCCCGCATCGATCAGCTATGTGCCTCTGGCCGAGGCCGAGGTCGCGCCGGACGTAGTGCTGGTCTGTGGCAGCAGCCGTAGCGTCATGCTGCTGCAGGAGGCTGCGATGCGGTCCGGAGTCGAAATCAACGGCAGTCTGATGGGCAGACCCACTTGCATGGCCCTGCCCGCGGCGATGCAGGGCGGCCTCACCACCAGCCTCGGCTGCGTTGGCAACCGCGTCTACACCCAGATCGCCGATGGTGATTTGTATGTAGCCCTGCCCGGAACTGCGCTCAAAGCCATCACCGAAGCCTTGCCGGTCATTGCCAACGCCAACCAGGTGTTGGGCGATTGGCACGAGAACCGCCGCAGGGCGCTCACTACTGAGGTTACCCTTCAATCATGATGATGGCATTCAACCTCCTGCTGAAACTGCTCGGTCTGCTGCTGCGAGGTGGCGCGCGCTTCAGCCAGCGCTTTCGCAATCAGATTACCCGGCCGCGCACGGTCGAGATTCGCTGCAAAGATGGCGCGGCGCAGCACTATGTCTTTGCCAACCGCAGCATCAAAAGCGTTGCCGGTCGCGCAGCCAAGGCTGATGTCGCCGTTGAATTCGAAAGCCCGGCGCAGGGTCTGCGCGTTCTGCTGTCGACCAAGCTGGTCAAACGATTGATGGACGAACTTCTTGACGAGAAAATCGTCGTCGAGGGCAACATCATGCTGCTGTTGTGGTTCCAGGGGCTGGCACAAATGGTCTTTCCCCTGACCACGCCGCCGCAGCTGGATCACACTCCACCGGATGCCTACATCACGCACAGAGCGAGCCCATCGGTTTCCAAGCGCATCACGCGCGAACCGGAGCGCTACGAACTGCCCGCGGAACAAACATCCGCTCACCGCGTCCGCGCCGAGCTGGTCATGACCATGGTCAATGCCGGCAAAATGGAACCACCGGAATTCTGATCGATCATGCCCCAGCCCCACGTACTCACTGAGCAAACCCGCGGCTGGCTGCGCTTTCTTTGGCGAAAAGCGACGACGCCGGATGACTGGTCGCTGGAGGGCACACCGCATCCCTGGTGGGACCGCACCTCCACCCCGCCGATGTGCGCCTTCCCGCGTTTTGATCTGGGTGAGTCCGCTTATATCCTTCCGGTGCTGGGCGACATGACGCCTGCATGGCGCGAAGTCTATACGCGCATTGCGGACGAACTGGTTGGCCGCCACACCACCTACTGGGCCGCCATTGACTGGAACACCATGATTGGCCACGACCCGGATCAGGCCAATTACCCGCCTGAGTGGCTGACCTATCTGCCGGAACGGCTGCGCGGGAATTACGACTCACCCGGCTGGGTTGCCAATGGGGTCAAGCCCTGGGGCCTGCAACCTGACCCGATTGGGGCGGACGGCAATCTGTTCTTCCGAGGCTTCTTCAACCTGCTGCTGTCGGTCTATCGCAGTGTCTCCGGCGATGACAAATGGGAGAAACCCTTCGCCGTCACCGGCTATGAGAATCGTCGCTTCGACTGGACCCATGGGGGTATTGCGCAATTCATTCACGATCAATGGAAGGAACGCCCGCAAGGCCCGCAATGCGAGAACACCAAGATCTGGCCCTTCTGTTTGTCGGCCGCCGGCCTTGGCCTGCAGCTATTTGATCGCGTGCACGATGCGCAACTGCACAGCGTCTATGACGAATGGGTGGATTACGCCCAGAAGCATTATCTGGTGAAGAACAGCGCGGGCGACATGGAAATGTTCTCCTTCTGTTATGACCCGCTGAAAGATGAGCTGTTCAGCTTTCCCGATCCGGTTGTCGCCTACGCGGCTATTGCCGTTACGCCGTATGTGCTGCCACAGGCACCCGAGTTCGGCAGCTATCTCTACGAGCAGTCCGTCACCAAGCTACGCTGGAACAATCCATCCCGAGCCGTGTTTGATCGCATTGCAGACCCCCGCTTCATGGTGATCGGCCAGCTGATTGCGCGCAATCTGGGCGACAGCCTCACCCAAGAGCGTTTGCGCGACTGCCTGTCGCGTACCGCCGATCCGCGCTGGTTTGGTGAGGAGAACAATGAATTTGGTTACTGGTTCGGACTCGATGAGCCCTACCCGCGTGGTCAGATTTCCTCACTGATGATGCTGTGCGAAACCGGCGACCCCGACGCCTGGGTCAAGGCCTTCACCAAGCCCAATCGCGACAAGTACAGCGAGCCGACGGTCGAAGGCATCGACTACCCAGCCGTCGACGTCATCCAGGCTTTTAACGGGCCGGACAAAGTGCTGCATCTGCAAATCGCGAACGGCACGCCCTCGCGCAAAGGCCAGACGACGACGTTCAGAATCACCCAGTTGCCCAATGCTGGCGCGGTCAGCGTGCGCTGTGATAAGCAGCAATCCGACCATTGGCGCGTGATTGACGACAGCAGCATAGAAATTGAAAGCGACAACGATAGCCACTCATTTGAAATTCACTGGGGCGCAGGCGCGGCCAAGACGGTGGACGGGAGCAGCGCCGTCGTCAGCACTGCCGGCGCAGTGCCGGTGGCCGAGACAGCCAGAACCTATGTTCCTGAGAATGCCTGCAGCGCGCCTTGCTGTTAGCCCGAAGCGATCACGGTGACGATGGGCAAAGCATTGCCCATCGCAAAAGTAGCAAATGATGATGCGCATGCTTTGGCGCCATTGCCTGCGCACTCGAATGCACGCCGCTGGCACGTCCGGGGATGCCCTTAGGCTGTCTGCCGAATCATTCGGATTTGGCGTAGACCTCTGCAAAAATTCACCGGCATGGCTGCTTGTCGAACCGCCATGCTGAGTATCGTGGATATTCAGTCTTCTATCGCGGGTGCACAAGGTGCAGGGCCCAAGCGCGATTCCATGGCCATTTTTTTGGACGAACTCTCGGCCTGAATTCATAGCGCTGGGCCACAGGCGTACATCATCATTTCAGTTTGACCATCAGGCCGACCGCGCCGAAAAAATCATCGCGGAGCTTCTCGTCGGCCGAGCGCAACGCATCAGCTGAGCATGGCGGCAGCGGGCCGGGGCCGCTGAAACGCCGGAAAAAGTCAGACTAACGGCGCTTGAATCAGCGACACGGCCCGTATGATGCCCTGTTTCCGAGGCATTCCCGCCGCTACGTTCAAGCTGCAGGGGCGGTTTTTCACCTGATCCTGGGGCGTCTGCAGACCCCGGGATCGCAGCGAAACGCTAATCCCTTTAGAATTGCGCCCTTTGCCGGCTTCGACCCGGTTTTATCAACACCGGAATTCGACTCCTCTAGGGACGTGATTACAGCTCCTGACAGCTCCAGCAGCACCGCCGCCGCCAAAAATCCTTGGCGCCTTAGCGTCGCCCCGATGATGGAATGGACAGACCGCTTCTGTCGCAATTTCCATCGACAGCTGGCGCCCGACGCGCGGCTGTATACCGAAATGGTGACCACCGGCGCGCTCTTGCATGGTGATGTTCAGCGCCACCTGCGTTTCGAAGCGGCCGAACACCCGATTGCCCTGCAGCTGGGCGGATCGGACCCTGAAGCGCTCGCACGATGCGCCGAACTAGGGGAGCAGTACGGCTATGACGAGATCAATCTGAACTGCGGCTGCCCTTCGGACCGAGTGCAGACCGGATGTTTTGGCGCGGTATTGATGAAGGACGCCCCGCTGGTCGCCGAATGCATCCGCGCCATGCGCAGCGCCACTTCAAAGCCGGTCACCATCAAGCATCGTATCGGCGTGGATGATTTGGAGGGCTATGACTTCCTGACGTCGTTTGTGCAGACCATTGCCGACGCCGGCTGTGAAACCTTTGTCGTGCATGCGCGCAAAGCCTGGCTATCTGGTTTGTCGCCAAAAGAGAATCGGGAAGTGCCGCCGCTGAACTACCCCATGGTCTATCAGCTGAAGAAAGATTTTCCCCAGCTCAACATCGTGATCAATGGCGGCATCACCGAGCTGGACGATACAGAAGCCCATCTGCAACACGTCGATGGCGTGATGATCGGCCGCGAGGCTTACGAAAACCCCTTCTTCCTGGCGCGGCTGCAGGCCGTTCTGTTTGATGGCGAGGAGGAGCCCCTGCTCGATCGCACCGCGTATCTCGAACAATACCTGCCGTTCATCGAAAGTGAGCTCGCCGCCGGCACGCCACTGGGCAGAATCACACGTCACATTCTGGGGCTGTTCCGTCATCAGGCAGGCGGGCGCGTCTTCCGCCGCCTGATCTCTGAAAAAGCCCATCGTGCGGGTGCCGGCCTCGACGTGATTCATCAAGCCCTTGCCGCGGTTGAACGCGCGGACTACTCAGAAGCCGCTTAGGAACATAAAAATGTTGCACGCACTTAGATTTTATCCATTCATTTTTTTACTTTTATTCGGAGCATCCATGTCAAATGCAAGCGACCTCGACAAACCGCGCGTCAAGTTGGAAACCACCATGGGCGAAATCATTCTTGAGCTAGACCCGGAGAACGCACCCAAGACGGTGGAAAACTTCGTGCAGTACGTCAAGGAAGGTCATTACGACGGCATGCTGTTTCACCGTGTCATCGAAGGCTTCATGATTCAGGGCGGCGGCTACGATGAAAAAATGAAAGAGCGCACCACCCGCTCTCCGATCGAAAACGAAGCCAAGAACGGCCTGAAAAATGTCCGTGGCAGCATCGCCATGGCCCGCACGAGCGCCCCGCATTCGGCCAGCGCGCAGTTCTTCATCAATCACCGCAATAACGACAATCTGGATTACCCCAGCTTTGACGGTTGGGGCTATGCCGTGTTCGGCAATGTGGTTGAGGGCATGGACGTGGTCGACAAGATCGCCAAGGTCAAGACCGGCAGCGTGCGCCCCCTGCCCAGCGACGTA
>JBFJJV010000138.1:0-7894 GCA_041635265.1 Panacagrimonas sp. | reverse complement strand
CGGCCGCGAATATCGGAAGATTCTCCAGACAATTCGCATGCGCTCGCATGGCCCGCAGATACCAATCTTCGCCATGGACCGAATCGGCCCGAAACTCTTTGA
The DNA here is from genome assembly GCA_041635265.1 of Panacagrimonas sp. Taxonomy (GTDB): domain Bacteria; phylum Pseudomonadota; class Gammaproteobacteria; order Nevskiales; family Nevskiaceae; genus Panacagrimonas. The sequence goes on along the minus strand of JBFJJV010000138.1, from coordinate 7,792 downwards.
TTTCCACTTTGCGGGTAAGTATGCGACTCCAGCGATAGATCCCCACAGTAAAAAGAAGGAGAAATACCGTCCAGATGGCAAAGCCCAAAAGCATCCAAATGGGAAAACTCATCCAATTAATTCCTGGTTCTGATGTGATAGATATCGCCTGAGTTCGGCGGGCTTTTTCGGCACTGCTCTGATTTGCCGAAGCAAACCAGAGCGACAGCTCAAGGGCCGCCTGTTATGTCCTAGGCTGCGTAACAAGCCGGGTTGCGCTCACCAAAAATCTCGATGGATGATTAAGGCGGCGCGTTCTTCAGGACCATTTCACGGAATTGTTTAGTGCTGTTGCGGCTTGGATAAGGCTGCTCCGGAACAGGCACACCGAGAAACTCACACAGCGGCTCCCAACCGTCCCCCAAGTTGTGGACGAGCAGTCGCTCAGGCGCGATGGTCGCCTTCACCGCCTTGACGTTTTCCTCGTAAAGCGCCATCGCATGGGCGCGATCTTCCGGCCGGCCGGCAAAAATCTGATCCCGAACCAAGGCGATGCCGAGCGAGTTCGGGTCTGTGCTCATCTGGATCGCCGGCAACAGCGTTTTCTCAAAACTCTGCCACCAATTTTCAGCACTCCGGTAAGTCAGCACGACCTTCGCATCCGGATAGCACTCGGCCAGATCCCTCCAGTAATAGGCTGACGGCCAGTCGACGCAGCATCCATAGCCTTCGAACAACTGCGCCCACTCCATCGGCTCACCCTGGACCAATGCGCGCCACATCTCTTTCTGCCCAGCGTGCGCGTGCACCTCATGCATGTGGTGACAAGGCCCGAATCCGAGGATGTTCAGCGCCTCCCGCATCGAATCCGTGCCCGTCCGGCCAAACCCTGCACCAATCACTTTAAGTGTCATACGATCACCTTGCTGTTTAGAGACCAGTCCCTGCGCCGGCAGTTGCCGGAACACCTGAATTCGAAGCCGCGCGTGCTGCCCAGCAAGCCCGAACGAAGCGAGGCATATCTAGGTGGCTGAACTGCTGCTTATGCATCAAGGCCGTTGATCAAAGCATCGCCGCCACGATCGCTATGAGCGCCAGCGCATTGATCAGAATCGTTCGCCTCGGGACCTGGACTTGCATCGGATCCAGGCCGGCGAACACGAAGGACATGGGCAAGCTCAAGACACGGCCAGGCGCGGGGCGGCCTTTGACGCGAGCGGCAACGCGGGCAGCCAGAACATCCTGACCAAAGCGCGAGCTGGCGATTCCTCCCAGCGAGACCCACAGGCCGGGCAACTCCTCCATGGCATCGAGAAACCGAAACTTGCTCTCGTCGCTGAGCTTCTCGGCCACTTGGGCATCGACGAACGTCGCGTAATGCGACTGGATCGGCTCGAAACCCGTGCAAAGAATTATGGCGTCGAACTCTGCACTCTGGCCATCCTTGAACACGACGGTTTGCGTCCCTGACTCCAGGTGAGAAATCTCTGAAGTAAAGGTCGCGAGCTTGTCGTCCCGGATCAATTCGAAGATAGACACGCCGACGTCGCCCCAGGTCCCGTCAACATAGCTCGGCGGATGCGCACCCTCGCTCTTGGCCATCACCCACATGGGCGGGCTGGGCATGGGGTAGACCCCTTTGCTCGACAAATCGCCATAGCGACGCTTGATGTCGAACTGGAAATAGCGGTCGAGCGCGAACAGGATGAAGGGCGAGAAAATCCAGGTAAAGGGAACGTACTTCAGGATCGGACCGCCGGCCAGCATCAGGCGGTGATAGATCGCATAGGCTTCACGCGTGATCCAGGAATTGGGTCCACGGATCAGCATCGAGGTACTCGCCCCGTGATCGTAGAGGTCGCCACAGATCTCAAGCGCAGAATTTCCCGAACCGACCACCAGGACCCGCTTGCCCTCGAATCCCTCGGCGCTGCGGTACTCCTGTGAATGCAGCACCTGGCCGGCCCATTCTTCGCGACCTTTCAGGGACGGACTCCGCGGCGTAACCCCGGTGCTTCCTGCCGCCAGCACGACCTGATCGGCGGTGAAATGCAGCGCTTGCGAATCATCGCCCCGCGTCACCGTGGCCTCCCAGCTCCCGTCAGCTTTCTGCCCCAGATGAGTGACCTTGTGCTCAAAGCGGACGTCCAACTCGTGGAGTCGGGCATAGGACTCCAGATAATCGGCCAGATCGAGTCGAGACAGATAACGCGGAAGATGAGACGGGTATGGCACGCCCGGAAGGTGCATGGCATCGGTGATGTGGTGCAGATGCAGGCGCTCATAGCGCTCCCGCCACTGATCGCCGATCCGCGCGTGCTGCTCGAGCAGAATAGGCTCGACACCTCGCTTGCGCAGCCCGGCCGCTACGCTCAAACCGTTATGACCCGCGCCAATAATCAGGCACTGGGTATGCGTGGCCGTTTTTTCCACTTCCTGCATGCGTGAGGGGCCCGGCGGCCTGCGGTGAAACCAGGGGAACCACGATGTCATCTCTTTCATCCCCGCATTCCCTTTGACAGTGACATTTTATCTCCCAATAAATCGTCAAGATGCTCCGGCCGCAGAACTGATTCGTTCACGGTCAATATTAAGCACGCCCAGGTCTTGTTTTAATTTGGCCGCCCAATGACCGAAGGAAATTCCGGGGTTTGGGTCGGCTTGAGCGCCAGCTGAGCCTGTTTATCGCTGCGCCGATGTTAAAGTCTTGGGCGGTATCAGCACAAGCGGACCGAGCCCAAGCATGGCGGCCCGCGCTGCACAAAGGCGTTCATCGCCAATAAGGTGCAAAAGACAGCCCGCTATGCACTGTTTTTAGACAGCAGATCAGCTGATCGTTAAGGGACAGGCGATTGGGGAGGCAATGCCGCGCGGAGAAATCGCGCGAGCAAACGTTTTTCCAGACGACTCACGTGTCTTCCCGATCGCCCGAAATGTTTGCAATCGTGGCGCCAACGGTCGTCCCGATTAAGCTCGGCGCCTGAGTGCAGATCTCACCGTGCGCCGCACAAACCCGTTCGAGGCCTAGGGCGGAGAAATAATGTAGTCATACAGATGCTTAGACACCTGAATGCCTGATGCGCCCATGGATTTGTAGAGCTCGATGGCGCGCACGTTGTTCGAAATCACCCCGCGGAAGACAAAATTTTGGCAACCCACCGATTGGGCTTTTTTTCGGAGTTCTCTGATCAGTGACGAGCCATGACCTCTGGAACGATGGCGGCCGCTCATCTCGATCTTGTCGATCACGAAATCAGAGTTCGGCTCGAACCATCCATGCGCCTGTCCAATCATTCGGCCGTGTAGCCATGCCTGACTGATGTAATGCTGCCGCAGTCCAACTTTCTCATACAGCCAGTCGGATTTAAGCTTTAGTAGGCTTTCTTTCAGGAAAACGCTCCTCTGGGTTAAGAAATTGGCTTGGAAACAAGCCAGTGCCCGAATTCAATTGCCCTATGCCTGCAGGGATTGGATCCGCTGCCGCAAGGCATTCCGCCAGCTCAGGCCGGTTTATTCAGACATAAATTCGGCCGAAAACACGCGCCGACGGCCGCGACAGCCCCAATGCCTTCAGAAACTTTGGCGCTAAGGGGGCGCTATTTTGTCACAACCTTGATCAGCCGCTGCGAAGAGACTCACTTCCAGTGAGCTCTCGCGGCTGAGCGAGGTCCTCACAAACACTGCCAATACAGTAAAAGATCGGCAAATCCGGCAGACGACAAGTGCGGGTCCAGCCGCATGCAAATACTTGCTTGCGGGCGCTGAGAAATCTGAAACGCGCGATTTCCGCGCTCAAATGAGCCTCACCGCTCAGGCAGGCAGCCTCATGGACCAGAAGCGCATCGCCTTAAAGATCGGCTCCCTTGCCCGCCTTGGGCTAATTCAAATCCTTGGCGGAACAGGCCAAGCGAATTCTCTCAGCCGGCACTCGCAATTGATCTATTAGATAAATTTTAAACGCGTCCTGATATGGCTGTTCTTCAACGGCTCTTTGCATGCACAAAATCCACGCCTCGACTTCGCCATGGGCAATGTCCAGATGCTTATGTGCAGACGGGATGGTAATGGCACCGAATTTTTCGGCATATATTCTCGGACCGCCCAACCAGCCCGACAAAAAATACGCCAGTTTCTGCTTCGATACCGTCAGATCCGGCTGATGCATATCCCGTATTTTTTTTGCTTCGGGCAGACGATCCATATATCCATAGAATGCGTCGACAAGCTTGGTCAGCCCGGGCAGAGCCCCTGCGGCCTGATACGAAGTATCGCCTACGCCATACGCTAATTTTTCAGAAGACATCAATATTCCTTCGTTTGATATGCCGCCGACCGCTTTGCTTCAGCTGACAGGCGCACGATAAATGGTGGCTTTATCCGGGCGCATGCATTTGATATGCGCAAGATACTCAATTATTCAAACATGGAGCGCAGCGCTCACCCAGCAGCCTTTATCTGGCATTGCCCCAGGGAGATGGCCTGACAAAAGTTGAAATATACAAAGCTTCTACTTTCTCTCTGGCCCAGAGCGTCTTACGCAAAAACGTGAGTGATGATTTCAGGGATGGATCGCTCTTGAAGCACTTGATATCTATCCTCTGCGCCAACCCATCCCAACCGTAATGCGCTACCAAGCTCGTTACAATTTTTGCCAGGGTCAGGCCGTGCAAGGGATTGTTTGATTGTTCACTACGCATCAAGTTCGAAGCGCCCATACGCCGGGAGCTGTCTTCGGCCGGCAAAGCAAAAATGAGACTGGCTGCTTAGGACTTCGATTTCCACGGTCCCTCACCCTGCTCCGTTTTGCTTTCAACCCTTTTGACCCGGATCTTGCTGCCGCCCAAGTTCAAATTGTTCAGCTTCTTCATTGCCACCTTGGCCTCCCCTGGTTTCGGCATTTCCACGAATGCAAACCCCTTGGATTCACCCGTGATTTTGTCCGACACCAAATCACATGACTGCACGGTGCCACACTCGAGAAAAATAGCTTTCAGCTCTGCTTCGGTCGTGTTGCGAGCGAGATTACGAATTATCAATTTCATCAGTTAAAAAGCCATTAAGTGTCACGAGAGCGCGCAATGCTCCATCTTACTGTTTTGCGTAAGAGGCCGGCGTGAACCAGCGCCGGCTCGGGGGATTCCTGGATCGAGCCGTGCTCATTTCGAACTCATCGATTCAGGCGGGCAAAGTCTGATGCTGGAAGCTTCATTGCTCCGTTCCGCGATCCCATGTTGGTAATTCCCAGCCGGCTTGCGATACGAACCCACCACCACATAGGACTTCGGATCCAGATATTGATTCGCGTGCAGGCGAAGAAGATAGGGCCGTTTTCTATTTTTATACTCGAAAAGGCGGTAGATGCGCCTGTCTCCCGGCCGACACTCGCGAATAAATCGGTAGAGTCCACTCGACATATAGGCCGCCATCTCGATGGTTCCATCGTCCGCATCCGATTCGAGCAGGCAGGAGAGCGCCGGATTCGCTGAACGCCCCGGTCGGACTGATATCCACCGGATCGCCGGATGCGCATCTGCGGTCTCATACAACAGCGCCTCATCGCAGCTCGCGGCTTCGGAAGGATGGGCTGTGCGCGGTTGGCTCGCCGACGGACCGGGCGGCGATGCACAGCCGCCCAGAGCAACCGTCAAGGCGCAAAGCCCCGCCGCAAACAGCGTCCTCAGCTTGTCTAACTCACCGCGATCCAAAATATCGCCCCAGCTCCGGACAAGCGCCTTGTTGTAATCCCTGCCAGCGGTCTCCAGCGCTACCGCGATCTGCCGGGCTTCGGCGCTGCCCCTGGTCCTCCGGCATCCCGGCAACAGCAGGGCATTGCTCAATCCCATCAAGCTGAATAGGCGGAAAATTCGACGGTTTGCCGCAAAAGATCTAGAGATCCGACTGCCCAGACCTGCAGCGGATTCACCCATTTATACGCCTCGGCGGAGGTAAACAGCGTCAGGTTCACGCGAATGTCCGCCATTCCACCCTCGGGCCGAAGCACTGCTATGCCTCCCCCCTGCACATCGATGTTCACGCCATCGCTGGTCGTGATGATTTCATGAATGTGCAGATCAAATCGACCATCCGCGCGGACTCGAAGGTAGTCGATTCCAGCAATCGTGCCCCTGATCCTGGGCCCGCCGGCCTCCCCCTGGAAGGCAGCATCAAACCTGCATCCCTCGGCCGGAGGCGAGATGGCACCTGCACTGAGATCAGCAAAGCTGAGCCCAAACTCCGTCATCCCGGTGATGTTGAGCTTGGCCTTGTACAGCAATTCATCGACTTCGAGTGTCGTGCTCATGCTTGCTCCCTTTAATGCCTTGGAAAAGATGTCCCAGCACCGAGTTCAGCTGCGCGGCCGCGCTAGCCCGCTTCCTCATCTGAAACCGAGGGTTGGATCACGGGTGCAACGCGCCCCATGGCTGCGAGCCTGCGCGAAAGTCTAAAGGCGTAGGTCTCAACCACACACCAGTCCCATTCAGACGCCGCACCCATATCGGGATAACGAGCCTGCCGAGACTGAGCGCGTGCCTGCGAATTCACCACAATCCTGGCTTGCAGCGAGTTGGCCTGCGTGAAGTAGAGGTGCAGATGCACGATGCCCCAGCCACTCATGGAATAACGAAACGACTTGCCCTCGCGCGGCGGGTCCAGGCTTATCTTGCGTTCGATAACGCGGCCCCTCATCGAAGGGTAGCAAAGGCCGAAAGCGTAACTGTGCATGCCCGATTTTGCGCAAAACAAGGCTTTTTTCCGCATCTCTTCCGGACAGGAAAAATACTCTAGTGGCTCGCCAAGCGCAGATTCGGAAGAAGCAGCGACCGGAGTTTCCGACTCGAAAGTGGCTTCAAGCAAGGTGCTCAGATCGGAGAAACTAATGATGGTGGCAAGCGTCACAAAACATCCTTTCCAAGAAAATAGCGAGAGCGCCCAAAGGCTGCAACCAAGCTCAGCCCCGAGCGAAGTGGCCCGGATTGAGTCGGCCAATGCAACAGCTTATGCGCCATTTGCTTCCGTGGGCAGCGGAATCCAGCTCAGACACCCAAATAAGAAGGTATTACCCAACGGTCGGCCGGAATGATTTGTTGGGCGAAACACGCACGAACCTAGATACCACCTTGCAAGTTGCCTGGGCCAAGCAATTGATCGCCGCGAATGACGTGAACGATGTAAATGACCTTGCCTTTCTGCCGATAAAAGATACGGCATGGGGTTTCGACAATCTGGCGGTAACGGCTAGCCTCTGGCTCTGAAGGCTTCTTGCCAAAGCGAGAATGTTGGGCCAAATGATCCACGTGAGCGAAAACCCTTTGTACAAGCGCTCCCGCCGCCTCCGGATTATCCAGAGCAATGTAATCAGCGATTGCATCCAGATCATTAAGGGCTGGCTCAGACCAAATTATTTGAGCCATCTACTCATGCGCTTCTTGGCCTGGGCATGAGAGACCGTACGGCCTTCCTCGATAGCCCTCTCTCCACGGGCAATGCCTTCGAGCAGGCCCATCCGCTGCTGCAAGCGCTCAAATGTTTCAACATCAACAAGATAGGCGCTAGGCAAGCCATGCTGAGTTATAAGAATAGGCTGCTTTTGCTGCTCAAGCTCGCTGAGAATCTGAGTGGCTTGACGCTTTAGGGTGGTGACCAGCGTCGCCCGAGAACTTGCCGGATTCGTCTGGGACATCGGGCGAATCGGGTTCGCCCCCGTTTTCACGGACACTTTCAAGAAGGCTCAAAATGAGCCAAAGGAGTGTTCATGTCGAAGCGAAGGAAATACAGCGAAGAGTTCAAGCGTGAGGCGGTGGCCCAGACCCGT
>JBFJJV010000137.1:0-7951 GCA_041635265.1 Panacagrimonas sp. | reverse complement strand
GCGCTAAGCAATTACGCAGCGTGTCCGCATTGGGCGAAAACTCGCCAATGGAGAAGGCTGAGAACTGCGCAGTCAGTCTGCGCGACCGTGCCGATAAATTGTTACTCAAATTTTTCGGTGCGCGCTCGCGATGGCCTGAATGTGATCCGCCGGCACACCCGCTTCGGCTGCGAACTCAGGCCATTTTCTGATTGCGGTGCGAACGCGCTGTAACAAGTCTTTCGCGCGTCCTTTCTTGACGCCTGCACCTTCTGCAAACGCGAGCAAATCCTCGGCATCAAAACCCTCTCGCTTGGTGTGTAGACTCATCTGATGCCGCTGCGTCCACGATCCATTGGGCGCGTAAGCGTAGGTCACATCAAAAGCCGGTGAGAGCGACCACTGACCTTCGCGGTTCATCAGGAACGCAATATTCTTGACATGATCATCCTGGTTACGTGCCATGACATTAAACAGGGCGCGCAACACCATTTGCGAGATGTCCTGTTGCCCCAGACCCAGGCGTCGGGCGATTTGCACGGCCTGTTCGTAGCTATAGCTATTGGCCTGGTTGTAATCGAAGTGAGCCATCGCGCCGAGGGATTGCATGTGTAATTTCTGCCCGCGCGGCCCGCGATCAAAACGCCGAGTCATGAAGTGACTGCGGCCGCCTTCTTCATGTAGCCGGCAGGGATTCATGTCAATACCAGCATCGACGGCCATCAGGTAATAGGCGTATTCGATGCGCCCATAGCCCTGGGGATCTGCCAGTTCCTTGTCGCGATTATTGCTGACGCCGTCAAACTTCATCAGCCAAGGTTCGAAGCCCTCCGACACTTCAACCTGACCGGAGCGAAATGCTCCAGTTCTGGGGTTCCAGGCCAGAATCGCCTTGGCCCGCGCACCGCCAGCTGAAGTGCCAACGCGCAGAATATCTTCAATGACCTTGCGATCATCCTTCGTTCCCAGGCGCCCGGCGAGTTGTGTTCGTTGGGATAGAACCTCCGAGGCCAGACTCACTAGCTTGGCGATCTCCAGCTGGCCGGATTGCATCGGTGTTGTTGGCAGCGCCGGTTCAAACTCCAGCGCACCCATGCCGCGCGTACCGATATAACAGAGTCGTTCCACTGAATGAAAGCTGGAAGCAGAGCGACCCTCCCCGGCCAGCCAAGCGTCGATGACGGCGTTCCCGAACTTGTCCGGCAAGGCATCGGCCAGCAAGCCGGGCAGACCCCGAAAAGTGTCGCGTGACAGTGCTGGAAACTCATAGGGAAATTCCGACAAGGGCATCATCAACGGAGCGATCTGGATCCCGCTTTTAACGAAATCGGGCGCGTACTGAAAGACGCCGACTTCGCGCGATTCAACCCAGCTCACCGCGCCGATCGTCCTTCCCCATAAGCGTACCCAGGCGTCATGACTCACCGTCATCACCCCAGATCCAGTCGTCGGGCTGTGGGGCAGCCGCGTCCGGCCGCGCGCGCTGACGCTGCTTGCCACTGGCTTTTGCGCGCTCCATCGGACGAACTGAAGGGTCTGGCAACAAGACTGCCAGATTCTGCTGGATGCCCAGCGCGCTCATCACACGGATAATGGTGTCAAATGAAGAACCCTCCCCTTTGGCAATGCGGCTTACAGTCCGCAAGGAGATGCCAGCTTCCTGCGCCAGCTGCTTCTGAGTCATGTTGCGAGCCAGACGAATATCTTCGAGCTGCCGGCTTAGCGCCTGCTCTATCTGTCTGCTGTCGGCCAGTGAATAATCAATTTTATACGCCATTTCTTACGTGTTTACTCCAGTAAATGGAAACACGACGCCTTATTCTACGTGTTATTTTCAATCTAGATTTTATTTATATGCCACTTATTGCGCCTATAAATATAAATCAACTTATTATACGCCATTTCTTGCTTATTATATGAATCACAAAGTCTCCCAAGGACCTGACCCTAAACTGGCCTGGGCTTTCTGGATTGATCGCGGCGGGACCTTTACCGACGTGGTCGCTCGCCGACCCGACGGCAAATGCGAAACAAGAAAGCTGCTTTCACAGAACCCGACACAATATGCTGATGCCGCTGTGGCGGGGATCCAGCAGACTCTCGCCACCCAGGGCGAGACGCTGGGCTCGGCACATATCGAGTCGATACGCATGGGAACCACTGTGGCAACCAATGCCCTGCTCGAGCGCCGAGGCCAACCCACCCTGCTCGCCATCACCGCCGGACATGGCGATGCGCTTCGTATCGGATACCAGAGTCGCCCGCGCCTGTTTGACCGAAAAATCCAGCTTCCTGCGCCCCTCTACCAGCGAGTCATAGAAATCCAAGAACGCATGGGCGCAGACGGCAAGACGATCGTTCCGCTCGATGAATCTGCGAGCCGCCATCTATTGCAGACGGCATACGATCAGGGCCTGCGCGCCCTCGCCATCGTGCTGATCCACGCTTACCGCTATCCAGCGCATGAAACACGCCTTGCGGAGATCGCTCGAGAAATCGGATTCGAGCAGATCTCCGTCAGCCACGAAGTCAGCGCTCTGATCAAACTGGTCGGTCGCGGCGAGACCACGGTGGCCGACGCCTATCTCTCGCCCCTGCTGCAACGCTATATGAACGGTCTCAGAAAAGAGCTGGGGGCGGTGCCACTTCAATTCATGCAATCCAGTGGCGGGCTGGTCGATGCCGATCAATTCAGAGGCAGGGACGCAGTGCTATCTGGACCGGCCGGCGGCATCGTCGGCATGATTCGAACCGCACAGCAGGCCGGCTTTGACCGTCTGATCGGCTTTGATATGGGTGGCACTTCGACCGATGTTTCACACTTTTGCGGCGAACTAGAGCGAACCCACGAGACCGAAATTGCCGGTGTTAGGCTGCGTACGCCGATGATGGATATTCACACGGTGGCCGCTGGCGGTGGTTCTGAATGCTGGTACGACGGACTCCGCCTGCGTGTGGGTCCGCAGTCTGCCGGCGCCCAACCCGGACCCGCCTGCTATCGAAACGGCGGGCCGCTGACCATCACCGATTGCAATGTGGTGCTCGGCAAAGTCCAGCCCGACACCTTTCCAGCTGTATTCGGCCCCAACGCGAGTCAGCCGATCGACCCACAGTGCGCAGTCGAGCGACTGCAAGCCATCTGCGACGACATCTTTCAAAACAGCCGACAACATTACGCGCCAAAGACGCTCGCCGAGGGCTTTGTCCGCATTGCGGTCGAGCAAATGGCCAATGCCATCAAACAGATTTCCATTGCGCGCGGCCGTGATGTCAGTGATTACACCCTGGTCTGCTTTGGCGGCGCCGCTGGTCAGCACGCCTGCGCAGTTGCAGAGGCCCTCGGCATGCATCGGGCGATCCTGCACCCTTACGCCGGAGTGCTCTCCGCTTTAGGAATGGGCATGGCGCTGCGCCGCGTCATCCGCGAACAGACCGTCAACTTGCCGCTGGATGATCAACTCGAGGCGCCACTGCAGGCAGTGCTCAAGCCGCTCATTGCGCAGGCGACCCAGCAGTTGCGAGATCAGAACGTAGACCGCGAACACGTCCGCACGCAATGCATTGCGCTTGTGAAATACACAGGCTCTGATACCAGCCTGCCGGTCCGCGTTAGCAAACCAGAGGCCATGCGAGGGGAATTTCAGACTTTGCATCACAAACGTTTCGGTTTCATCGCACAAGACAAGCCCATCGTGCTGGATGCACTCTCCGTCGAGGCCATGGAAGTCGAAGCCGATTCAGAAGCAGAGGCGGGCAAACTCGAAAATTTAACCGCAGCAAACCCCGGCCCACTAGAAAAAACGCCCGAACGTAGTTGCTGCTATCTGCAGGGACGGGAAGTCGCCGCCATGCGCTATCGCAGAGTGGATCTAGCTGTGAAACAGAGTATCGACGGCCCGGCCATCATCAGTGAAGAAAATTCGACCACGGTCATCGAGCCCGGCTGGCAGGCGCAGCGCGATGCGCTGGGCAATCTGATACTCGAACGCAGCAGGAATAGCTCAGCCCAGGCCATCGGCACCCAGGCCGATCCGATCATGCGCGAGGTTTTCAATACCCTGTTCATGGCTGTGGCCGAGCAGATGGGCGAGACACTTCAGAGCACCGCACACTCAGTCAATATCAAGGAGCGGCTAGATTTTTCCTGTGCCCTATTCGATCAGCATGGTGCCCTGATTGCCAATGCGCCACATATTCCAGTTCACCTGGGATCGATGGGAGATAGCGTTCGCGCGGTAATTTCCAGTCGCCGGCAAAACGATGGGCACGGTTTTCATAATGGTGACGCCTGGATGCTGAACGCCCCTTACAACGGGGGCACCCATCTGCCCGATATCACCGTCATCGTTCCGGTGTTCGATCATGACGACATCTTGTTCGCCTTTCTTGCGGCACGCGGACACCATGCAGATATCGGCGGCATCACGCCCGGATCCATGCCGCCGGACAGCTGCCGAGTGGAGGAAGAAGGCGTGCTGATCGACGATTTTCAGCTCATGGATCAGGGCAAATTCCGTGAAGCCGAGACTCGCGCTCTGCTCGCCAGCGGAGACTGGCCCGCAAGAAACCCTGACCAGAATATAGCCGACCTGCAAGCGCAGCTTGCGGCCTGCGCCCGGGGCACCACTGAGTTACTGAAACTGGTCGATCGCTATAGCCGCGCCGTCGTTTGCGCCTATATGCGGCACTCCATGGACAATGCTGAACACGCGGTTCTTGCGGTCATTGCTGGCCTGGACGCCGGGGAATTTTCCTGCGAGATGGATAACGGCGCCATCATCCGCGTTCGCATCACGCCAGACAAGAACGCCAGGAAACTTCGCCTCGATTTCACTGGCACCAGCGAGCAGCAGCGGAATAACTTCAATGCCCCGATCGCGGTATGCCGCGCTGCCGTGCTGTATGTCATTCGCACATTGGTAAACGATGATATCCCGCTCAACGACGGTTGCATGCGCCCCATCGAATTGATCGTTCCAGAAGGCTGCATGCTCAACCCCAGCTATCCGGCGGCCGTAGTCGCCGGCAACGTGGAAACCAGCCAGATCATCGTGGACACCCTATACGGCGCTCTGGGCATCATGGCGGCAGCGCAGGGCAGCATGAACAACCTCACCTTTGGAAACGATAAACACCAGTACTACGAAACTCTGTGTGGCGGCGCCGGAGCGGGCGCTGATCACGACGGTGCCAGCGCAGTCCATACCCATATGACCAATAGCCGGCTGACCGATGTGGAAGTGCTGGAGACCCGCTATCCGGTTCGCCTGAATCAGTTTTCGCTACGCCATGGATCCGGCGGACAGGGCGATCATCGTGGAGGCGATGGCGTCGTGCGCAAGATTCAATTCCTGGCCCCCATGCAGGTCGCGATCTTGTCCAATCGGCGTCGAGTTGCGCCGCACGCTCTTGGCCCTGCACAGCCCGGCGCCTGCGGCAGGAACAGGTTTCTGCGCTCAAACGGCAGTGAATCCACGCTCGATGCCAGCGCCAGCCTGAAGGCGGAAGCCGGCGATTCCATCCTCGTTGAAACCCCCGGCGGCGGCGGCTATTCCAGACCAGACACATCACGGAAAGCCGGATAAACCCATACAATGTCGCGCTCTTACACATCCCACCCCTGAATCCAATGAATCTGACCACAACCGAATCTGGCCTCCAGTACGAAGACACCATCGTCGGCGAAGGCGCCACCGCTGAAGCAGGCCAGCGCGTCAACGTGCACTACACCGGCTGGCTCTACAACAACAGCGAAAAAGGCAACAAATTTGATTCCAGCAAGGATCGCGGTCAGCCTTTCAGCTTTGCACTCGGCGCCGGTCAGGTCATCGGCGGCTGGGACGAAGGCGTACAGGGCATGAAAGTGGGCGGCACCCGCAATCTGGTCATTCCGCCAAACCTCGGCTATGGCGCCGCCGGTGCGGGCGGTGCGATTCCTCCGAACGCCACCTTGCTGTTCGAAGTGGAATTACTGGGCGTTTAATCCCTCAAATTCGGCAGCGGCTCACCCTTGGGCACAAAGATCAGCGCCTCGCCATTGCTGCAATAGCGTTTACCGGTGGGCTTGGGGCCGTCGTCAAAAACATGACCGTGGTGCCCGCCGCATCGAGCACAGTGATACTCGGTGCGCGGGTAGCCCAGGTGGTGATCTGTCGCGGTTTCCAGACGGCCTTCTATCGGCTCCCAGAAACTGGGCCAGCCGGTGCCACTGTCAAATTTGGCGTCCGATTGGAACAGCGGCAAGAGGCATCCTGCGCAAATAAAGGTGCCCTCGCCCTTTTCAAAATTAAAAGGGTGGGTCCCGCACATCTCGGTGCCCTCAGATCGAAGGATGCGGTACTGCGCCGGACTCAGAATCTTCTGCCACTCGGCATCCGACTTTTCCAGGCGATCAAATGAAAGGCTTTTTTTGCTTGAATTACTCATGTCTACACCAAGAAAGATAGAGCTGAATTGAAGTCATGCGCGAAGCGTCTGCACTTCAGGCCGATTCGCCAAGACACTCACCACTGTGAAACGGCGATCAGTGTCTCTGCGCCACGATAGAATTCCATCATGAACATTTTCATCATTATCGGCTGCATTATTGGTTTTACCACCGGCAAGTGGACGGGTCTGATAATCGGCGGCTTCATCGGCCACTGGATCAGCCGTGCATTGCGTAATGTCATGGCCAAAACCATTCAGACGCGCTTCCTCGACGCCACATTCGCGGTCATGGGTGCGGTGTGCAAAGCCGACGGCCAGGTCAGTGGCAATGAGATTAAGGTTGCCGAGGCCCTGTTCGACCGGCTGCGTCTGTCTGCCGATGCCCGGCGCTCGGCAAAGGAAGCTTTCAACCGCGGCAAGGAAGCCGGATTTGATCTGGATAGTGAGGTCGTCGACTTCGCCAAAGCCTGCCGCGGCCAGCGCGCCGTCATCATGATGTTTCTGCAGGTCCAGCTGGCCGCCATTACCGCAGATGGCGATGTCCATCCGGCGGAACATAAAATTCTGGTGCGCATTGCCCGCGGCCTCGGCCTGAGTGAGGCAGAGGTGCTGCGGCTTGAGGCCACGCTGCGCGCGCCAGGCCGGGCCAGCAAGAACAAGCTGGATGACGCCTATGCCACCTTTGGCGTGGATTCCAATATTAGTGATAGCGATCTGAAAAAGAGCTATCGAAAATTGATGAGCGAAAACCACCCCGACAAACTGGCTTCACGCGGGCTGCCCGAAAGCATGCGCCAGATGGCAGAAGAAAAGACGCGAAACATCACCGCGGCCTATGACGTGATCAAGGAAGCACGCGGACTGGCTTAAGAAAAAGTCCTGAGCTCACTCGCCCAATTTAAGCTTGGACTTCAGATCTGCAAACGGGTTGCTGGTGGCCGGGCCTGATTCCGTCTTACCGGACCCGCCACGACCCTGCCGCGCTTCGAGCTGACGCTGATGCTCATTGTCATGACAGTAAAGGCATAGCAACTCCCAGTTGCTGCCATCGGCGGGGTTGTCGTCATGGTTATGGTTGCGGTGATGCACCGTCAACTCCTGACGGTTGGCGTGCGTGAATTCGCGTGCGCAACGGCCACAGACCCAGGGATACATCTTCATCGCCCGTTCTCGATACCCAAGTGCGCGCTGGTCGGCGTCCCGACGCGCTTTCGCCACCGCCTCATCGGCTCGCTGCCTCGGACCTGCAGAATTATTTAAAGCCATATCGCCGTTCTGTCCTGATCAAGATGGTAATGCTGGGCCAATCATGCATGGCGCAGCAAGGTCAGAACAAAATTCGCCCTTACTTCCCCGTCCTTTCAATGTTTTAGGCTCGCGAATGATCCCGTGGACGGCTCCGAACACACTGATGTCCGCGGAAACACGACCGGACCTTGGAATTAATCGCCCGAGAAGTTCTCACTGCAGACAAAGCTCGCGTACTATCCCCCGCCCTTGTGCGATGCAACATAGCTTTGGCCTTGAAATTGCCTCAAATCCT
>JBFJJV010000136.1:0-8034 GCA_041635265.1 Panacagrimonas sp. | reverse complement strand
TACGTCTCCTGCCATCCGGCAACGCTGGCGCGCGACGCCGGCATACTGGTCAACGATTTCGGCTACCGCTTACGCCAAGTCGGCGTAATGGATATGTTCCCTCATACCGCACACGTTGAGTCCATGGCGCTATTTGAGCGCGCCTGAAGCCGAGTCGATCTCAGCCAGAAATTCCCTGCGGATCAGCAGCGGCAGACGGCTCAGCCCGATTCGGAATTTCCGCCAGTAAATCAGTCATCCCGATATCCACCCCGGCTTGCGATAGCAGAGTGCTGACCTGACCTCGATGATGAGTTTGGTGATTGAAAAGATGCTGCACCAAAAATCCGAAATTTCTTGATTGGGGCACGCCAGCGTTATTTCGATAGCTCAGCGGCATCTGATAATCGTCAGGCGATGCGTCTCTGGTGAATTGTTCTATAGCCTGATCCAGGCGGGTTCTGAGTTCAGACAATTCAGCCAAATCCCTGTGCAGAATATCGGCCAGCAATGCGGGCACAGGAGAGGCATCAATAAGGTTTCTTAGCGACTCGGAAGCGCTGCGGTGCAGGGTAAATCGCTTTAGCCAGATCAAATCTGCTACGGCAATATGGTTCAACGTACCGATAATGGATTTGAAGAACGCCCCTCGATCCTCTGCCAGCTGCGCGGGGGAAAGCGTCGCACAGGCGCCGTAGATCGCTCGATTCATGCGCGTGTTGTATCGCGCCATTAGTTCAAAGGTTTGCTTCACGCCAGCCTCCGCGCCATTCGGCTTCAAGCTTCATCCAGTCGCCGGGCTAGCAATCAAGCCACTTTCGAAGGCTGAGCACTTCTATACGCCCAGATCATCAAGCCCGCCCCGGTGATGTACATCGGAATACACAGCACCTGCCCCATGGTGAGCCAGCCACCGGCCAGATATCCAATGTGCGCGTCGGGTACGCGCACGAACTCGATCAGGCTACGGAATATGCCGTAGAGCACCAGGAACAAGCCGCATACCGACATCTGCGGCCGTGGCTTGGCGCTGAACCACCACATGGCGGCGAGCAAGACCAGTCCTTCCAGCAAGGCTTCATAGAGCATGCTGGGATGGCGCGGAATTCGTGCAGGATCAGTCGGAAACACCATGGCCCAGGGCAGGGATGAAGGCGCGCCCCAGAGTTCGGCATTGATGAAATTGCCGATACGACCCATGAGCAGGCCAAACGGCACGGAAATGGCTGCAAAGTCCATCACATAGAAGAACGTGAGTTTGCGCGTGCGCGCAAATAACCAGACCGCAAGAATGACGCCAAGCAAGCCGCCATGGAAAGACATGCCACCATTCCAGATGCGGAATATCTCGATGGGATCGGCCAGAAAGGCGGGGAAATTGTAGAACAGGGTGTAGCCCACACGGCCACCCAGAATGACTCCCATGGCTACAAAAAACAGCAGATCGGAAACCGCTTGCGAGGAAAACGGCATATGGCTTGATTTGCCGCGTTGCACCGCAATCCACCAACAGCCGTAAAAGCCAATCAGATAAGTCAGACCGTACCAGTGAATCTGCAGCGGGCCGAGGCTGAGGGCCACGGGATCAAAATTGGGATGAACGAGCATGCTTGATTTTTTAGAGTGGTTTGTTCGCGAATCAGCTCAGTCTGCAGTAAAACGCTTTCAGATACCGCGTCTCAGGAATAGCTGGATGAACCGGATGGTCCGGCCCCTGCCCGCCTTGCTCAAGAATCTGAAGCTGTCGATTCTGCCGGCGTGCCTCGCGCAATAGAACGCGCTGCAACGACTCCGGCTCCAGATGGAAGGAGCAAGAGCAGCTGATCAGAACCCCGCCAGGCTTGAGCAACTGCATGGCAGCGCGGTTGAGTGCGGCGTAATGCTCAAGACCTTTCTCATGATCTTTCTTGCGTTTGATCAGTGCGGGCGGATCCACCACGATCACCTCAAAGCTGCGACCCTCGCTGCGCAACTGCCTGAGCACGTCCAGGGCCGAACCGCGCAGGGACTCGAGCTCGAAGCCATTGAGCCTGGCGTTCTTCTCTGCCGCGTCCAGAGCGCTCTCGGAGCTATCGACGCAACTGGCACTGCTGGCCCCGGCGGCCAATGCGCGCACGGCCCAGGCCCCCGCGTAGGAGAAAACATCGAGCAGCTGTTTGCCCGACACATAACGGGCCAGGCGATCGCGGTTATCGCGCTGATCGTAGAACCAACCGGTTTTCTGACCTTCTCGCAGCGGCGCAGCGAACTGAACGCCGGATTCGATCAGCGCAACATCCGCACCCACCTCACCAACAGCTTCAATATACTTGGGCAATGATTCCATCTCACGCGCAGCGCCATCGTTGCGTAGCAGAATGCCCTTGGGTTGCAGCAGATTCTGCAAGGCCTGAATCGCGATGTCCTTCAGGTTTTCCATGCCGGCGGTGGCAATCTGCACCACCAGCACATCCCCGAAGCGATCCACCACCAGCCCGGGCAACCCGTCCGATTCACCATGGATGAGGCGGTAGAACGGGCCGGGATAGACTGATTCGCGCAGGGTCAGCGCCTGAGCGATGTGTGTTTCGAACCATTTTGCATCCGGAACAACATCTGCTCGCCGCGCCAACAAACGGGCGCAGATCAGGGAATTTGGATGAGCGTAAGCCGTGCCCATGAGCTTCCCGCGTGCGTCGGCGATATTGACCAGCTGGCCAGCCGTAAGGCTCTGCAGCGGCGTCTTGTCGGTGTCAATCTCGTTGCTGAAAACCCACAGATGGCCGACACGCAGGCGTCGATTGGCATTGGACTTGAGCTTGAGCGTGACTAATTCTTGGGGCACCAGAGGATCCGACGGACAGGGGGCGCGCATTGTCATACATCCAGCGCAGACTTTCCCCGGGTTCTTGAGTGAGGAGTCGGCCTGAACTAGGCTCGATGCCTAAAAAGCGAGGCCATCGGGTCGCTTGCACCGCGGACCGACCCGGATTGACACCACATATGAGGAAGCCCATGAAAAAGAGAAGCGTCCTGTGCGCCTGGATCGCACTGAGCCCGGCAATCCTCAGCCCTGCGGCCTGGGCCGATGAAGCTCCCGCTATTGGATCCTTCGGTGCCAGTGTCAGCAGCAATGGCCTGGGCATCGACTATGCGCGCGCAATCCATCGCAAGCTGGACCTGCGCATTGGCTACGACTTCGGAACACTGTCACGCGACTCGGTCGAGAGCGGCATCGACTACGACGTTGAATTCAAATTCTCGGCGGTTCGACTGCTGGCAGACCTGAAACCCTTTGGCGGTGGCTTCCGCATCAGCGCGGGGCTTTACACCGGGTCGCCCGAGCTGGAGCTGGAAGCCGAGGGTCTGGCGCAGTACACCCTGGGCGAGCGCGCATATATCGGCGATCTGC
Source organism: Panacagrimonas sp. (assembly GCA_041635265.1). Taxonomy (GTDB): domain Bacteria; phylum Pseudomonadota; class Gammaproteobacteria; order Nevskiales; family Nevskiaceae; genus Panacagrimonas. Next base: position 4,664 of record JBFJJV010000136.1, on the reverse strand, counting down.
AGGTGCTGGGCGATATCGACCTGGGCGGTGCCGCGCCCTATTTCGGTATCGGCTGGGGCGGCACCGCCGGCACTACAGGGTTTGGCGCCAGCTTCGATCTCGGCGCCCTGTTTACCCGCTCACCCGAAGTTCAACTGTCGGTGCCGCGCGGACGGGCTTGCGATGCATCGGCGAGTCCCTGCGACCCGAACGGCGCCAGCAGCTTTGACGTCAATGACCCGAATAATTCGCAAGCCGCGACTTTCCGCGACAACGTCATGATCGAACGCCAACAACTGGAAGATGATGCAGACGATTACCGACTGTGGCCCGTGATCCGACTGGGATTGCACTACCGTTTTTGAGTGACGCTCAGGCCGAACCCAGATTGTGGATTTCCACCGGCTCGGCAAATCCTTTGAGCGCGATGGGCGACAATGGGGTCAATCCGGCCTGTTGCACCATTTCGGCCGTTCGCGAATCGACCAGAATCTCACCATCAAGCGCCCGCTCACACAGCCGGGAAGCAAGGTTCACTGCCGGCCCAACTGCGGTGTACTCCCAGCGCGAAGCAGAACCAATGATGCCCACGGTCACCAGCCCACTGGCAACGCCGACTCCAACGCCCAAAGGATAGGCATTGGTACTCCACCTTCGGGTGACTTCCGAGCTGACGGTGCGAATCTGCGCTGCCATCTGCAGCGCACGCTGCGCATGCTTTTCAATTGGCAGCGGCGCGCCCACCAGAATCAGAATGCCATCGCCAGCGTAGTCCTTGATCGTGGCGCCGTGTTCCATCACCACATTCCCCACGGCGTCATAGTATTCGCGCAATGTCCTGATAACCGATGATGAGGGATGTGTTTGCGCAAACAGGGTAAAGCCACGCAGGTCACTGCTGATCACCGTGATCTCGAGTGTTCGGTGCTGCACCGCATGCTTGAATCCACGCGAGCGGACCAGCTTCTCCACCTGTGGCGACATGAATCGGGCCAGGAACTGGCCACGCTGACCTTGCACCACCACGTACTGCATGGCACCAATCAGAAAAACCATCAGCCCGATGATGATGATGATGGCGCCGATTTTTGCCGGGATAATCAGACCGCTTACGATCATCGGAAAACCGATGAGAGCACCAATGATGCGAATGCGCTCGGAGCGATCGGGCCTGGCAAGCAGCAATAGAACACTGGCCACACCGCCTGCAAAGATGGCGAAAAACAGCGGCAGGGCAAAGATCCAGAAACCGGGCTCAAAGAGCACTGCTCTTTCGCTCACCGCACTCAGGAACTGGTCACGACGCAACTCTGGCGCATACACGCCCGCCGCCCCGAAAAACAAGCCGGCCAGCTGCCCGAGCCACAGCAGAACATCGCTGATGCCGACGTGCAAATGTTCGACATCGATCGTGCGTCTGACCCGTCGCACCCACTCCAGTGAGGCAATCAGCGCCACACTGTCTGCGACAGCGAGCCAGCGCCCAGCAGCCGAGATTTCTCCACCGTGGCCGTTGAGTGGCAAACCCAAGCCAACAGCGACGCCGAATGCAACGAACGCCAGAGCCAGGGCGCGACTGGTCGGCGAACGCGCGTCAGCGGCTATAAATGCGATGCCCATGCCGAGACTGACCAGGGCCACCAACTGGATCGGCAGCCATTCCGTCGGAATGATGAAAAAATTCATGTGCCAGCAGCGCACAGATTTACGGCAACTGAGCGCCGCTCGATCAGCAGGCTCTCCTGCGTTTCCGGATAGACGTCCAGCGCGAGGCGGGAGATTTCAGCATCAAGGACAATTCGCCCCATCACGGATCTGAGCCAAGACCGCTAGAGTGGATCAACCCCGGCACCGACAAAAAAAGCAGGCCGCGTGGTGCGCTGCGCCCGACGATCGGGGAGACCAGGGTGTCGAGCGAGAAGCTGAACATGGCTCATTGTAGGCCTTGTAAGCAGCTGATCCCTTAACCGCCCGACCCAATCGACGGACGGTCTAATGATCCTTCTTCGATTCTTTCAGCGCTTTTTTCTCTTCCTTCTTGGACGATTCACTATCCAGCTCGAACAGGCGCTCCAGTTCCTTGGCCGCATCCTGTGCAGACTGCATCAGCTTGCTCTGATCGTGATGAATCGCTTGCTGTTGCAGCAAGTTTTTCTGATCAAAGCGACGGAAGCGATCAACAATATCTTCGGCGGCTTCGCGGTCTTCTCCCAATTCCTCCAGCACCCACTTGGTCAACTCCAAACTGGAAAAGAAGGCGCGCCGAATCACCTTGTGCACGCCCAGATCCATCAGCTTCATGGCGTGCTCGCGCGTGCGGGCTACGGCAAAGACCCGCACATTGGGAAAATGACGTCGAACGGTCTCAGCGATTCTTAGGCTGGCTGTCTCCGGCTCTGCTACCGAGATGATGAATAGCTTGGCTTGATGCACATGCGCGGCACGCAATACTTCGAGTCGGGTGGCGTCACTGTAGAACACCGGATTGCCGAACTGACGAACGAAGTCGACCTGCTGCCAGTCGCGCTCCAATACCGTATAGGGAATTTTTCGAAGGAGAAGGATGCGCCCGATGATCTGCCCGAAGGGTCCGAATCCGGCAATGACCACCGGCGTCTCCGGCACGATAATCTCGTCGTAAGGCGGCTGATCTGTATCGCTGCCGACGCCGCCTGCCAATGCATAAAGCAGCGGCGTCAACATCATCGACAGGGTGACTGACAATACCAGCAGGCCCTGAACCTCCCGCTCCATGATTCCGGCAGACACGGCCACCGCAAACAGAACAAAGGCGAATTCACCACCCTGCGCTGCCAGCAAGGCGAGCCGTTTTGCGTGGTAAGCGCGCAGCCCGGTGAGCCGTCCAACCAGGTATAGGAGCGCCGCCTTGACCAGCAGCAGACCGATCGCCAACTGGGCCACGAGCAAGGGGTCCTTGATAATCAGCTGGGTATCCGCCCCCATGCCAACGGCAATGAAGAACAGCCCCAGCAGCAGACCCTTGAAGGGTTCGATCTCAGCTTGCAGTTCGTGACGATATTCGGAACCCGCGAGCAGCACACCTGCCAGGAAAGCGCCCAGAGACATGGAGAGTCCGACACTTTCCATCAGCCAGGCCGCGCCGACCACGATCAGCAATGCGGCGGCGGTAAAGACTTCAGGCAGCTCGGCCGCCGCGATGATGCGGAAGAAGGGGCGCAGTGCGTAGCGCCCGCCAATAATCACAATGCCGATCGCGCCCAGGGCGATGAAGATCGGTTTCCAGCCCGCACTGGTCCCAGTGGTGGCATCTACGGCCAGTAGCGGCACCAGAGCCAGAAACGGAATGATGCTGATGTCCTGGAACAAAAGGATCGTAAACGCTGCACGGCCATGCGGCTGTGGCATTTCCTTGCGCTCCTCCAGCATCTGCAAAACCATGGCCGTCGACGACATGGCCAGACCAAAGCCGACCACCAGGGCGGTCGTCGGCGTCTGACCCAGGCCATAGGCGATCGCACCCAGGGTGATCGTGGTCAGCAGAACCTGAAGGCCGCCGGTCCCAAACACCCGCGCGCGAAGCCGCCAGAGACGTCGCGGCTGCAGTTCCAGCCCGATGAGAAAGAGCAGCATGACCACGCCGAGTTCTGAGACGTGCAGGACCGCCTCGACATCACTGACCAGACGCAGTCCACCGGGGCCGATGACCAGTCCTGCCGCCAGATAACCCAGCACGGCGCCAAGCCCGAAGCGCTTGAAAAGCGGAACGAAAATGACGGCCGCGGCAAGAAACAGAGCGATGGGTGGAAGCATGAGGGCGGCTTATCGTATGTCGAACGTAGTCACTGGCTTGGTCGGTACACCATCGTGTACTGGACTCATCATATCCGCACGAAGCGATGCAATGACTTGCGGCACATATTGAAATAAGCTCAGTTTTCCACCTAAGATGGTTTTTTATATAAATAATTTCTCATTTATAAATAGAATCTTACATAATTTTCTTGCAAGTGATTCTAACTTGTGCTGAAGTCTTTGCACTTATTTTTAAATTTCCATTCTCTTGCACACACACGCGGATGAGCCGAGCAAGGCCGAGCGCATCGTAGAACTGGCAGGCCAGCTCGGGGTGCTGCGACCCAAAGATTTGGCCGCCGAGGGCATTCAGGCCGAATACCTGCGACGCGCCTGCGACAAGGGCGTGATCAAGAAAATTGGTCGCGGTAGTTATGTGGTGCCGGAAAAAGAGGTCAACTCGGGACTGGATATTGCGGTCGTGGCACGCGCCGTTCCCAATGGCGTCATCTGCCTGCGCTCTGCCCTCGCCTTCCACGGCCTGGGCGAAACGCCAGGAGACGCCGTGGATATCGCCATTGAGCGCCGCGCCGCCAAGCCCAGACTCGACTACCCCAAACTCAGGGTCGCCCGCCTGGGTGGAAATGCATTTACGGCAGGCGTACAGAAGCATCGCGTCGAGGGCGTCAAAGTCCAGATCTATGTTCTGGAAAAAACCCTGACGGACCTGTTCAAATTTCGTAACAAGATTGGCCCCCATATCGCCGTGGATGCCCTGCGCGCCGCGCTCAAATCGGGCCGGGTCAAGCAGGACAGGTTGTGGCATTTCGCACGCCTGTGTCGTGTTGAACGCGTGATGAAGCCTTATGTCGATGCGCTGGTCTGATCTTTATCGCACGGCGATCGCCTCC
>JBFJJV010000135.1:0-8056 GCA_041635265.1 Panacagrimonas sp. | reverse complement strand
TGAGCACCATCTTGCTGTTCTGGGCCCCCTTGATGCGGGCCACACGGCAATGGGGCGGCGAGTCCGCGCAAGGTCTTGCCTTTGGCCTGCTCGATGGGGGCCGCGGCCTGCTCGCCGCCTTGCTCGCCAGCGGCACTGTTGCGCTGTTTGCCATGCTGATGCCGGCGGATTCGGTTCAAGCCAGTGCCGCGCAACGTGCCGATGCGCTGCAGCACATCATTCTGGTCTGCAGCGCCTTTACCGCCGCACTGGGTCTGCTGGCCTGGTGGGTGCTGCCGGCGCAGGTTTCGGGACGCTCCGTGGCAGACGACGCGCTTGACTGGAAGGAAATCAGCCGCGTCTCGCGCTGTCCGGCGGTGTGGCTACAAGCGCTCATCATTCTTTGTGCCTATCTGGCTTACAAGGTCACTGATAATTTCAGTCTCTATGCGCGCGATGTGCACGGCTATGGGGATGTGGCCGCAGCGCAGCTCGGCGCAGTGGCGTTCTGGATGCGGCCGATAGCGGCATTGGCGGCGGGCTGGGCGGCGGATCGCATCGACTCTACACGGGTGCTGATCATCGGCTTCGGCGTGCTCCTGCTGGGTAGCCTGACTATGACGACGCAGCTGCTGCGTCTGGATATGCCCTTGGTGCTGGCGGCTACCGTGCTCATCACCTGTCTCGGGGTCTACGCGGTGCGCGGCGTCTATTACGCGGTGATGGGCGAGGCAGGGGTTCCGCTGGCGGTGACGGGCAGCGCCGTGGGACTGGTCTCAGTCGTTGGCTTTATGCCGGATATTTTTGCAGGGCCCTTGTTTGGATACCTGCTTGACCGCGCTCCAGGCGTCGCAGGGCACCAGCAGGTATTTCTGGTGGTGGCTGCGGCTGGCTTGGTCGGACTGATGGTTTCAATCGGGATGCGTCGCCATGTGCAAGCGCTGGCGGATCGGCTTTGAGCGATCAAGGCACAGGATGGGTGGGTGCGATATCTCTGGCCTGATGACGTTGGGCCGCGTGCCGCCCTTTGCGCGATAACAGCATGGCCATGCTGATGAGGGCCAGACCTAGCCAGGGTAGATGCTTTGCACCCATCTGGTCCCACAGAGCGCCGCCCAGCAGCGTACCCGTCGACTGGCCGAGGTAAAACGCGGAGGAATTGAGGGCAATTGAAGCCGCCGCCAGTGTCGGCGCGACGGTTGCCAGTCGGGCCTGTTGCAAGCCGTTGAAGCCGGCTGCGCCGACGCCCCACATAAACAGAAGGAAGTAGAGCGCGATCAGCTGGTGGCTGAGCAGCGGCAGGATCAGCATCACCCCCAGCGGAATCAGCCCCCAGACGCGGACCATGCTCTCCAGCCCGATTTTTTCCATCAGCAGCACGGCCAGCACATTGCTCACCACTGCTGCCACGCCGTAAGTCAGCAGCAGGCTGGACAAGAGTGCGGGATGGTCTGGCTGCACAGACGCAACCATCGGCGCGATATAACTGAAGACCGCGTGATGACCCGCGGCAAAGATCAGACTGGTGCCGATGAGCAGCAGCAGGGCGGGGGTCTTCAGCACGCTCAGCCAGCTTTGCAGATTGATTCGGGGAACGAACAAGCTAGCTGGCAGAATGATCCAGACCGCGCCCGCTGTCAGCAGACTGGCTAGACCGATCAGCCCCATGCTGTTGCGCCATCCGAAATGAGCGCCAATCCACACACCCAGCGGCACGCCGAGCACGGCGGCCATGCTCCATCCAAGCATGATCGCGGAGGTCGCCTGTCTTCTTTGCGTGGGCGCGACCAGCAGTCCCAAAACGGCGGCGGCTTGCGGGGTGAAGACTGCGGTGCTCACGGCCGCCAGCAGGCGCGTTGCCATCAGTTGTTCATAGCTCTGTGCGAAGTAGGCCAAGCCATTGGCCAGCGCACAGACCAGCAACATCAGGCTGAGCAGTTTGCGGCGCTCGAATCGGGCGCTGAGCGTGGCGAACAATGGTGCGGCGATCACGCAGGTCAGAGCAAAGGCGGCGATCAGATAGCCGGCTTTTGCAATCGAGACTTGCAGATCTTCGGCCAGCTGACTCAGCAGCCCGCTGAGGACGGCCATATTGGTGCCGATCACGAAATTGCCCGCGCTGAGCACGCCCAGACGCGGGTCCTTGAACAGGGGCGGGATTTGCATGAATGAGGTCTTATCCATGCAGGCTTTTGGGCCGGCTCAGATGTCTGTGATGGCTGCTGAAATGTTGATCAGCAGCAGGGCTTGTTCCGCATTTAGAAAGTCGGCGACGCGTTCCTGAAAGCGGGGCTGGCCCAGCCTAGTGCAGAATCGGCAGGCGGCGCAGTCATGGGGCGACCACCATAAATCACGCCACCATTTTCGTCACCGTATTCGAGCCAGGCCAGGGTCTCCTGTGCGCTGACCGGCGGCAGGCTGTAGTCGCAGACGCCCTCGGGAAACAAGGTGAGCATGCGTGCCCATTGATCTGCCAGGAAGGGAACCGGGCCGTAGTTGTCGTTCGGATCGAGCGGCTTGAGCTGGCACTTGTTGGTATCCGCACGAATGGAATCGCCCGCAACCGTGCGCGGTGTTCCATAGACTGGCCCCACCACGTCGGGACAAATCCCGTCGCTGAGCTTGGTGCCGCTGCCATCGCTGCAACGATCGCCAACATCAGCTGGCTTGTTCTCCGTGAGCTTCTGCGCGAGCGCGATCTCGCGCATATCGGCTTCCACAGCAGCGAGCCAGCGGTCGATCGCGATCAGAGCGTCGACGGTGTAGCGCTGGTCTCCAACCAGCGGGGTGGGGCCAGTCCACAGCACATGATTGTCATGATGGCCGTGGACCTTATCCAGACGCGCGCGCATGGAAAACGCGCGATAGGAATCGTGCGCAGCACCCGGGTCCGGTCCGCGACCGTCGATGATGGCGACCTGGTTGAGGAAATTGCCGGTATTGATCGCACCGCTTCGATAGGCATTGGCCAGCGCCGGTTGGTCGGCAGAAAAACGATCCGGGGAGGGCCGTGCATCGATATCCAGAGAGCCGATTTTCTCGTTGAGGTCGAGGAACTGGAGCGGCGTTATGGTGCCGCTCTGCAGCACGGACAGGCCGTACTGCACGCCCACACTGTCAAAGGGAATGCCTGCGAATCCTTTCCCCAGGGTGACTTCGTTGGCGGACCATACCTGTGCGGGTCTGCGCCCCAGGACGTTGATCATGAATTCTGGAATCCAGCAGCGGATGCCAGCTGGATTACTGTCGGGCTGATATATTTCGGCCGCTTCCAGACCCGGGCAATTTTCGGTGCTGGGGTTGGGCCGAAGCTTGGCCTTGGTCAGTAACTCATCGGTTGCGATTACATTGATGTAGAAACCGTGACCGGCCACATCGGCCATCTGGCGTTCGACCCATGCCACGCCGGCACCCCATCGATCCGGACGCTCGAAGTAGCCACGCAGAAAATTGTAATCGAGGAACTGTGTCGCAGTGCTCCATACATCGGTAAACGAGCAGGTCGGCAGGAGGCCCTGATAGATGCCGGGATACGCGTTCGCAACGTGCTGCTGTGTTAGTGCGCCGCCGGAGCAGCCAGTGCCGATGGTGTATCGCAGTTCACCGTAAGTTTCGATGAGGTACTCCTTGCCCATCATCAGACCTTCGGCCTGAGTCACGATGTTGGCATTATGGCCGTTGTGCGCCTGCGCAACCGACATCACGGCAAAGCCGCGCCCCAGCGCCACAATATAGCTTTGCTCGAAGGCCGGGCTGGAAGGGATGGTTCCGGCGTAATCATCCATAGGCGTGCTGCCCGGCTCGTATGCGACACCGGCGTTGCTGCCGTGTGTGATGAGCAGTTTGTGATTCCACTGTGCTTGTGGTGCCCAGGGCTGCCAGTCCAACTCGGGCTGAAACAGGGTCAGGATTTTGAAGCGGTCCCGATTCTGGAAGCCGGTTTCCGCGCGCACGATGAAGGGCACTGTGACGCCTTGATCGGTGGTGGTATTGGCGACGTCGGTCGCAGGCCTGGCCGGATCATAGGGCTGTAAACCCGACTGCCTGGCGTCGGTCGACTTGTACAGGAACTCGTAAACCGGGGCGCGATTGCAGAATTCGTCGGTCTGGGGCTCAGGGCAGCGCCAAGGCTGCACCTGCGGGCCGGAAAAGATCGGGCCGCCGCGGGGGTGATTCACAATCAGATAGCTGGCTTCCCGCGCGCCAGGCACCTTGGCCCGGAGCACATTGTCCCCGATGTCCATTCCAGTGAGCAGCCCCATAAATCGGCCATTGGATCTGAGACCAAACTCAGAGGAGACGTCCTGAGCATTGAGCATGATGCCAGCTACCGCCGGAACACTGCCGTTGGAAAGCACGACTTCGACCAGCGCATCGTTGCCGCTGATCAGATCTGCTCGATTCGACAGCACGCGAATCATGGTGGCTGGGGTCGCGGCGCCTCCATCGCCCGCAGCGCCTTCGCCTCCGGGTCCGCCGCTGTCCACAGGGCTACCCGGGCCGCTCCGATTCGATCCATTGCCACAGGCGCTGGCCAGACCGACAAGGGCCAGCAGGAGCATGATCTGGGGCAGGCTTCTGCGCGCGTGGCCCACACGCAACTGAGTGCGGAACATGGATTGAATCTCCTTCCTCTATTTTGTCCCGACGCGTTCGAAGCGCACGCAGTGAACTGAATTGCCGGACGGGGACGGGAAAACACCATGTCTGCCGTCCGCTTCAAAGTGTAGTCTAAGCGCTCTTTGGCCGGACCCGACGCGGAAAATTAGCCCAACTTTCAGCCTTATGACGCAGATTTCCGACATCGAAAACGATCCGTCCTCCGTACTGCCCGTTTCTGCGCTGAATCTGGCGGATTTGCGCCGCCTGCTGGTCGACCGCGGTCTGCAGATTGAGTTGATCGATGCAGGTCAGCCGATCCCCGGCAGCTACTGGGGAGAGCCTGAAGCGGGCTTGATCGGGGCGAGCCTGTATCTACGCGGCGACACCCCGGTACACTCAGCGCTGCATGAGGCAGGTCACTTCCTGTGTATGGACAGCGCGCGCCGCGAGCATCTGCATCGAGACGCGGGCGGCAGTGACACCGAGGAAAACGCGGTCTGTTACCTGCAGTGTCTATTGGCCAGCCAGTTGCCGGGGTATTCCCAACAGCGCTGTTTCGCGGACATGGACAGCTGGGGCTACAACTTCAGGCTGGGTTCGACCCGGGCCTGGTTTGAAGATGACAGCGACGATGCCCAGGCGTGGTTGCGCGCCCGCTCGCTGTTGCCCGGTCGAACAGGACAGCGCGGGCAGGGGATGGTGCCAGAGCGCTGATTTAATGGTTCCCTCTCCCCGTTCTTTTCCCTCGTTGATTTTGCCCGGCGTTCTGCGTCCAGCAAGTTTGGGCTGATAATCTAGCGCCCTGCGGATTCGCGCCCAACTGAGGAGCAGAATTATGAGTATTACCGGAATTATCGGCACCATCATCATCGGATTTCTGGCCGGCCTGATCGCGCGTGCCGTCAAGCCTGGTGACGACAAAATGGGATTCTTCATGACCGCCGGTCTGGGTATCGCCGGCGCTTTCGCCGCGAGCTATGGCGGTCAGTTTCTGGGCCTGTATGCCCCCGGTCAGTCCGCTGGCTTCATAGGCGCGGTGGTCGGCGCCATCGTTGTGCTGGTGATTTACGGCTTTGTCCGCAAATCGATGAGATAGTGAAATTCAATCTGCATCGGATCGGGGCGCTTTTCGCGCCCCGATCTTTTTTGTCTAGCGTTTGGCCTGATTTGCCACGGCTTCAGCGGCTTTCTTTGCCGCTTCGGCGTCGCCAAGATAGTTGAAGCTTTTGACCTTCAATTCAGCATCCAGTTCGAAGCGCAGCGGTATGCCGGTTGGAATATTGATCTCCAGAATCTCGGCTTCGGAAACATGGTTCAGATATTTATACAGCGCGCGCAGCGAGTTGCCGTGTGCAGTGACCAATACCGTCTGCCCCGCCTTGAGCTGCGGTGCAATCTGGTCGTGCCAGTAAGGCAGGACCCGATCAAGCGTCGTCGCCAGTGATTCGGTTCCGGGCAGGCAACTTTTGTCCAGCTTGGTGTAGCGCGGATCATTGGCCGGGTGGCCGGCGTCATCCGCAGCCATTTCAGGCGGTGGTACGTCGTAACTGCGTCGCCAGATCTTGACCTGTGCTTCTCCGTGTTTTTCGGTGGTCTCGGCCTTGTCCAGCCCCTGCAGAGCGCCATAATGCCGCTCGTTCAGGCGCCAGCTCTTGCTGACCGGAATCCACATCAGATCCATTTCGCTCAGTGCTGTTTCCTGAGTGCGAATGGCACGCTTGAGTACAGAGGTGTGCGCGCAATCAAAGTTCAGACCTTCCGCTTTCATCAGCTGGCCAGCCTTGACCGCCTCGGCGCGGCCTTTTTCGGTGACGTCGACATCGACCCAGCCGGTAAAGCGGTTCTCAAGATTCCATTGGCTCTGGCCGTGACGCAGCAGGACAAGTGTTGGCATGGTTTAGATATTTCCTGATAGGTAATTGTTTTTGATTCGAACGTAGTGTGCGGTCGAGTAAGTAAAATTTTCTATTTCGTCGGGTCTGAGTTCGCGTACCGGTTTTGCCGGCCGACCGGCGTAGAGCCAGCCACTCTTGAGTCGCTTTCCCGGCGTGACCAGACTGCCGGCAGCGACGATGACATCGTGTTCGATCTCAGCTTTGTCCATGACGATACTCCCCATGCCGATCAACACGCGATCACCGATGTGACAGGCGTGCAGCACGACTGAGTGCGCGATGGTGACATCCTCGCCGATGAGCAGATCCGCACCGCCCGGGCTGTACGGACCATCGTGGGTGACGTGCAGAACGGCATTGTCCTGCACATTGCTGCGCGCGCCCACACGGATACGATGGACGTCACCTCGCAGTGTCGCCATGGGCCACACTGAGGCATCCTCGCCCAGATGAACATCGCCAATGACGCTGGCCTGCTCATCGACATAGGCGTTTTTGCCCAGGGTGGGCACGATGCCCTTGTATGGCCGAATCATCTGAGAATTTGTCAGCTTATCGGGCTGTCCGGAGCTATTCGATAGCCAGCGGCACCGCTTCGATGCTGTTGGCTTCCGGATGCGCTGCGGTGCGCGGGACCTTGGACCACTGGCGCACAAATTCCGTCACGTGCTGGATCACATCAGTCTGCCCGCGCAGCGGCTTGGCCAGTGATTTGACGATGAAGGTATGGCTCATCTTGGGGTAGATCACCGTGGATATCGGTCCGCCGGCTTTCTTGATGGCTTGCGCCAACTTCAAGCTGTCCTGAACGCTAACGATTTCGTCGTCCTCGCCGTGCATCAACAGCATCGGGGGGTTGTCGCCCTCGGTATAGAGAATCGGCTGAGATTCTTCGAACTTCTCTGGTGGACCAAAAATATCTCGCATTTGCGGATCAGTGATGGGCAGAAAATTATACGGACCGGCTAGCCCGATCATGCCGCGAATCCAGTTGCGCGAACCCCCAATCCCTTCAAGATATTCACCCTTGAGGGTCAGCAGGGCAGCGATGTGCGCACCGGCAGAATGCCCCATGATAAATATCTTGTCCGGGTCGCCGCCGTAGGTCTTGACGTTATTGCGCGCCCAGGGGATGACGCGGGCGGCATCGTTGACGAATTCCGGGAAGCGAACTTCCGGGTACTGCCGATAATCGGGAATGGCGGCCACGAATCCGCGAGAGGCCAGCGCTTCGCCCACGTATTTCCAGTCATCCTTGGTCCCCGAGGTCCAGCGTCCGCCGTACAGGAATACGACGACCGGCGCCTTGCTGACGTTCTTTGGCGCATACACATCCGTGCGCAGTTTTTTGGACTGGTCGTAAACCAGATTCACGGCAATGTCATAGCCCTCGGTTGGTGTCAGGGAATTGAGCATGGCCTGGCCGGTACAGCCGGCAAGGAGAACCGAGAAGGAAACTAGGGCCGGGAACAAAAAACGCACTGGGGAAATCCTCTTCAAAGTCGTTGGCTGCAGGCAGTATCCGCGCAAGCCCGCAATATTACCGCAGGGCAGCTGAATAGCGGCAGTGGGCTGCTCTG
>JBFJJV010000134.1:0-8106 GCA_041635265.1 Panacagrimonas sp. | reverse complement strand
TGCGCTTGTCTTTCAGCGACGTCACCGCCGCCTCAAAAAACAATGAATGCCGAACGCTCAGGACAGCAGCGATTTCATCGCTGCGCCCAGATCCGCGGGCGAACGTACCGTTTTCACGCCTGCTGCCTCCAGCGCAGCAAATTTTTCATCAGCTGTACCCTTGCCGCCAGCGATGATGGCCCCGGCATGTCCCATCCGTTTGCCAGGGGGCGCGGTGACGCCGGCGATGTAAGCGACGACTGGCTTCTTCACATTGGTTTTAATGTATTCGGCGGCTTCTTCTTCAGAGCTGCCGCCAATTTCGCCCACCATGATGATGCCGGCAGTGGCCGGATCGGCCTCGAATTCGCGAATGACTTCGATGAAGCCCCAGCCTCGGACAGGATCACCGCCGATGCCGACACAGGTGCTCTGGCCCAGGCCGTTCTGCGTGGTCTGGTGCACGGTTTCGTAGGTGAGCGTGCCCGAGCGCGAAACGATGCCGATCTTGCCCGGCTTGTGAATGTGGCCGGGCATGATGCCGATTTTGCACTCTCCCGGCGTGATGACACCCGGACAGTTCGGGCCGATCAGAACCGTGTCCGGGTAATCGGCGCGCAACGTCGCTTTGACCCGAATCATGTCGCTGACCGGGATGCCCTCGGTAATGCAGACCACGATCTTGATGCCGGCATCAGCGGCTTCGAGAATCGCGTCTGCCGCACCCGGCGCCGGGACGTAGATCATGGAAGCTTCGGCACCCGTTTCGGCCACGGCATCATGCGCGGTGTTGAAGACCGGCAATTTCAGGTGGGTGTTTCCGCCCTTGCCCGGCGAGACGCCGCCGACCATTTTGGTGCCATAGGTGATGGCCTGGTCCGAGTGGAAGGTGCCCTGCTTGCCGGTAAAGCCCTGGCAGATGACCTTGGTGTTTTTATTGATGAGGATAGACATATCTGATTAGCCCTGCGCCAGTTTGACGACCATCTGGGCCGCTTCGGTAAGATCGGAGACCGGGGTGATTGCCAGACCGGACTCGCGGAGCAGTTTCTGGCCCTGTTCCATATTGGTACCTTGCAGGCGTGCCACCACTGGCAGCTTCAGGCCCGTCTGTTTGCAGGCGGCGATGATGCCTTCAGCAATCAGATCGCAGCGCACAATCCCGCCGAAGATATTGATAAATATAGCTTTGACTTCCGGGCTGGAAGTGATGAGCTTGAATGCTTCGGTCACTTTTTCGACCGTCGTGCCGCCGCCCACGTCAAGGAAATTGGCCGGCTGGCCGCCGTGGAGCTTGACGATGTCCATCGTGGCCATGGCCAAACCCGCGCCATTGACCATGCAGCCAATGCTGCCTTCGAGAGTGACGTAATTGAGGTCGAACTTGGCGGCTGCGCGCTCAACGGCGTCTTCCTGAGTGCCATCGCGCTGCTCGGCAATTGCCTTCTGGCGGTAGAGCGCGTTTTCGTCAAAGTTCAGCTTGGCGTCGAGAGCAAATACATTGCCTTCGGTGGTGACAATCAGCGGGTTGATCTCCACCAAGGAGGCATCGCGCTCGGCGAAAATCTTGTATAGGCCCATCATCACCTTGGTGAACTGCTCGGTCTGTTCCTTGTTCAGGTCCATGAAGAAAGCCAGCTGGCGTGCCTGATAAGGCTGCAGGCCGGCAGCTGGATTGACATAAACATGTTTGATCTTTTCTGGTGTCTTTTCGGCGACTTCCTCAATGTCCATGCCGCCTTCGGCCGAGGCCATGAAGACCACGCATTCGCGCGTGCGATCGACCAGGCCGGAAACGTAGAGCTCGCGGGCGATATTGGAGGGCTTTTCCACCCAGACCGAGTTAATCGGGAGTCCGGCGGCGTCGGTCTGCTTGGTGACCAGACGCTGCCCGAGCATGCCCTTGGCCGCTTCTTCAGCCTCGTCCGGGCCATTGACCAGTTTGACCCCGCCAACCTTTCCACGGCCGCCCGCGTGCACCTGCGCCTTGACGACGACTCGGTCCGTGCCGAGCTGCTTTGCCGCAGCGCGCGCAGCTTCAGGGCTCTCGGCTAAAACGCCTTCTGGTACGGGAATGCCGTAGCGCGCAAATAATGCCTTGGCCTGATATTCGTGAAGATTCATGCAGCCCCCTTGGGCAGTTCAGATTGGGAATTTTGATCTCGCCGGATGAACGGCAGGGGCGGGATTCTCCCCCACTTGGCGCAAGCCTGCAAAGCCTTCCTTAAACTGAAACAGAGCCGGGCCCCGCTTGTCTGCACGCAAAACGGTGTCGATTTGCGGCTCAGGCCCGTATCATCTTCCTCTTGCCAGACTCATCCCTACTGTCGAATGACGTATATGCTCGCCCGTGTATTGGCCATCGTTGCCATTCTCTGGATCGGCCTGATCGTGTATCGCAGATGGATGGGCGACGCCGCCAAACCGGCCGGGCGGCGCCAGGGCCAGAAAAAATTTCAGCCTATGAGCCCCTGCGCGGTCTGCGGTGTGCACCTGCCGGTGAGCGAATTGTCGGCAGACGGTCGATGCAAGTCTTGCATTAGCTGAGCTGACTTTCCGGCCAACTCAATGACTTACGAACAAACTACTCGCGAAGATTGGCGCGTCCTGAGGTTGTTGTCGTTTTATCGGCTGGCTCTGGCGGGCCTGCTGCTGGCGTTGATGGCAAGCAGCTACACCCCGCAGATTCTGGCCACGGTCAAGCCGGATTGGTATCGCTGGACCTGTCAGTTTTATGCCGGGGCAGGGTTGATCCTGACCTGGCTGGCCCAAAGCGAGTCCCCGCGTATTGGGTTGCAGGCCTCACTCAATTTCCTGGTTGATCTGGCGGCTATCGCCACGCTGGTATATGCCAGCGGGGGCGTGGATTCGGGCCTAGGGACCTTGCTTCTTATTCCAGCGGTGACCTGCGCGATGGTGGTCTCCCCGCGGATTGCGGTGGCGCATGCCGCCTTTGCCACGCTGGTAATTTTTGCCGAGGAGCTTCTTCGGCGGGCGGACGCGCCACTCGAATCTGGGAACTTCACTTCTGCCGGCGTGCTCGGCCTCATTCTGTTTGGCACCTGTATTGCCGCCAATACGGTTGCGCAGCGAGCGCGCAAGAGCGAGGCCTATGCGCGGCGTGTCGATAGTGATTTCGACAATCTCTCGCGTCTCAACGATGTGGTGCTCGAATCGCTGGATACCGGCCTGTTGGTGGTCGACGATCAACTCAACATTGCTAACCTCAATGCAGCAGCGCGCGATTTTCTGCGTACGACGAGTCGCGCGGAGGGTCGCAGTCTGGAGCTGGAATGTCCCGCTCTAGCCGAGCGTATTCGCTACTGGCAGGTCTCGCGTGAAGCCGATGAGGCGCCACTGTCGCTCGGGACAAACATGGTCGAGGCCAATGTCCGCATCTCCAGACTGGGCAATACCGCGCAATCCCCGATCATGGTGGAGCTGGAAGACGCTTCGCGATTGCACGAGCAGGCGCAGCAAATCAAGCTGGCCGCGCTCGGGCGCCTGTCGGCCAGCATCTCGCATGAAATCCGCAATCCACTTTCGGCGATCAGCCATGCAGGTCAGTTGCTGCATGAAACGCCGGATCTGAGCGAAGAGAATCGTCGACTTCTGGCCATGATCCAGCGCCACAGTGATCGCATCGACAGAATCATCAATGACGTCATGGCCCTGTCCAGACGCGAGGCCGCTCAACCCGTGTCGATACTGCTGTCTATGTGGATGCAGGAAAACGTCAGCATGTATCTGGAGGGGCAGGGCAGAAGCGGATGTGGCGTGGAAATCGGAGAAATCCCTAGGCACATGCGGGTCATGTTCGATCCACGACATCTGCAGCAATTGGTATTCAATTTATGGGATAACGCGTTTCGCCACGGTTCACGCGATGGCGTTCGTGTCGAGGTGCGTGTCAGTTGCGGGTTCGAGCGCAACGGACGTCCCTGGATGGATATCGCGGATAATGGCCCGGGCATCGCGCCCGAGGTCCTGGAGCGAATATTCGAGCCGTTTTTTACGACATCACACGGGGGGACAGGGCTGGGTCTCTACCTGGCACGTGAACTCTGCGAGTTAAATCAGGCACGATTGAGTTACCAGCGCAGGCCCGTAGGCGCCTGTTTCAGAATCAGCTTCATACCTGGGGAAGGTGCATGAGCAGGAATGCAGCCAATGGTGGTGCGGGTCGATCAACGCCCTTGGCGTTGATCATCGATGATGAGATGGATATTCGGGAGCTGCTTGAAATCACGCTCTCGCGCATGGGCGTGCGTTGCTGTGCAGCGGCCACGTTGGAAGAAGCGCGGCAGTGGTTGGCCGAAAAAACATTTGATTTCTGTATTACCGACATGCGTCTGCCGGACGGCAATGGCATCGACCTCGTGCGTGAGGTGCAGGCCGAGCACAGTGGATTGCCGATTGCGGTGATCACCGCACACGGCAATGCCGAGGCGGCAGTCGACAGCTTAAAGGCAGGCGCTTTCGATTTTGTATCCAAGCCGGTTGATCTGCGCATCCTGCGCAAGCTGGTTGAAACCGCGCTCAAGATGTCCAAGGTGGATGTTCAAGCCGAGGCCGGTATAGACGTGGTGTCGGACGGGGGCTTGCAAGGCTCTCACGGGTCCATCATCAAGCTGCGTGAGTTGATCGAACGCCTGGCACGCAGTCAGGCCCCGGTTCACATCCATGGCGAATCCGGGACCGGCAAGGAGCTGGTTGCGCGCTTGATCCATGACCGCAGCCCGCGGGCCAAGGCCGAGTTTGTTGCCGTCAACTGCGGGGCCATTCCGACCGAGCTGATGGAGAGTGAATTCTTTGGTCACCTGAAAGGCTCGTTCACCGGTGCTATGCGCGACAAGAGTGGCCTGTTTCAGGCGGCCGAAGGCGGCACCCTGTTTCTGGACGAGATTGCAGACCTGCCCCTGCATATGCAGGTCAAGCTGCTGCGTGCCGTTCAGGAGCGCTCTATCCGGCCAGTGGGTTCCGAGCAGGAAGTGCAGGTCAATGTGCGGCTGATCTCGGCGACCCACAAGAACCTCGCCGAGCTGGTGGCTAGGGGCGCATTCCGGCAAGATCTTTATTACCGCGTGAACGTGATTGAAGTGCGCACGCCGTCGCTGCGTGAGCGCGGCTCGGATATTCCGATGCTGGCTGAACACATGCTTGCGCGCCTGGCCCGCGCAACGGGAATGGAGAGTGAGCCCACACTCGACAAGGACGCCGTGACGGCCCTGATGTCTTACGATTTTCCCGGCAATGTGCGCGAGCTCGAGAACATCCTGGAGCGTGCGCTGACCCTGTGTGACGGTAGCGTGATCACTTCCGAAGATTTGCAGCTCCGCGCGGCAGTTACACCGATGTCACCCCCGCAGTCCACCGGTGGCGCTGCTGCTCTTACGCCAGATGCGCCGGCGACTAGCAAGCCAGCGCCTGCTGCTGGCTTGGATGATCGCGTTGAAGAAATGGAACGGCAAGCCATTCGGGATGCGCTGGAGAAAACCCGGTACAACAAGACCAAGGCGGCGGCCCTGCTGGGACTGACGTTCCGGCAACTTCGATACAAAGTGAAAAAATTGAATCTTGAGTGATGGGGGCAAGAAGATTTCAGCCCGCCGTATTCCCTGGGAGAAGCGGTAGATGATTTTGAGTGTCACAAGCGCACAACGCGCCGCGGCAATTTGCATGCTCCTGACGGCGGCAACGCTGACGGCTTGTTCAAAGTCGGAAGAGGGCGCGCAGCAAGTAAATCAGGCGCAGCCGGCGGAGCCCATGCAGCAGGATCCCTCCTCGAGTGAGGAAGGCCTTCGCGCGCTCTATCAGGAAACCTGGCAGCGACGATTGAAGCGCAGCCCGATCATGGCCACCTATCTGGGCGAACGGCGATACAACGATCGCTGGGATGATTTGCGACCGCAAGTATTTGAAGAGGAACTTGCACAGGATCGGCAGGCGCTGGAAGCGCTGCGCGGATTCGAGCGCAAGTTATTGTCTGCGGAAGAACAGCTCAACCGCGATCTATTTCTGCGGGATTTGGAAGATCGAATCGAGGGCGCGGCGTTTCACGGCGAACTGATGGCCGTCAGTCACCTCGAGGGTCCTCAGCTGCTTTCGCAAATCATTGAGTTCACACCGTTCAAGAACGTCAAAGATTACGAGAACTGGCTGTCGCGTCTGCAGAGTTACGACACTCTGGTCGAACAGACCATCACATTGCTCCGACGCGGGATCAGCACGAACCGTCTACGCCCGAAAATCATCATGCGGCGCGTTTTGGCTCAGATCAAATCGCAACTGGTCGAGCGCGCGCAACAGAGCGCGTTTTATGTGCCTTTTCGCCACTACCCCGAGTCCATTCCTGAAGAAGTGACTTCGCAGCTTGATCTGGCAGCACAGTCTGCCGTGATGGATGGCGTGATGCCCGCTTTGCGGCGTCTGCACAATTTTCTGGAGCAGGAATACATTCCTGCCTGCCCCGAAAATGACATGGGACTGATGCACCAGTCGCGTGGCTCCGAGTACTACGGCTGGCTGGTTCGCCACCATACGAGCAGCACGCTGACACCAGACCAAATCCACGAGATCGGTCTTGCGGAGGTCGAGCGCCTGAGCAAGGAAATCAATGAACTGATGGTCAATTCTGGCCACAGGGGCAGCATCGAGCGTTTCAGGCAAAAGCTGAGCTGGAACCCTCGCTACCGGTTCAAGAAGGCAGACGAACTGCTCGATGCGTATCGGGCGCTGGGCAAGCGTATTGATCCTGAGCTGCCGAAGTTGTTCGGCCGACTCCCGCGCACACCTTACGGTGTCAGGGCCATTCCGCATGTATCGGCGCCCTCGGCCCCGGCGGCCTACTACCACCCGCCGTCTGCGGGCGGCAAGCGCGCCGGATATTTCTATGCCAATACCTACAAGCCCAGGACACGTTATGGCTGGGAGATGGAGGCACTGACCGCACATGAAGCCGTGCCCGGGCATCACCTGCAGATGGCGCTGGCCAACGAACTGGAGGGTCTTCCTGATTTTCGAAGGCTGGGGCTGAACCTGGCTGGATTTGTGGAAGGCTGGGGGCTGTACGCAGAATCATTGGGCGAACAACTGGGCCTGTATCAGAATTATGGCACCCGTTTCGGGCGGCTAAGTTTTGAGATGTGGCGCGCGGTTCGCCTGGTCGTCGACACCGGCATCCACGCCAAGGGCTGGACACGCAAGAAGGCGCGCCATTTCATGGCCGAGCACGTCCCCAAATCGCCTGAAGAGATTGCGGTGGAGGTGGATCGCTACATTGCGATGCCGGGGCAGGCGCTGGCCTACAAGATTGGTGCCCTGAAGTTTATGGAGCTGCGTAACCGGGCGGAGCAGAAACTCGGCGAGTCATTTGATATCCGAGACTTCCATGATCTGGTGCTCGGTAGCGGGCCGCTACCACTGGATCTTCTGGAGCAGAACGTGGAAGTATGGATGGAATCATTTGCCAGCCCGCCTACAGATGATGTCGGCTAGGGCAGGCAAAACAAGGTCACCCCCACAAACTCAGTGATGCCCGTCCAGCACGAGAATGGTGCGTCCCTGACTACTCACCATACCGTCTTCTTCCAGCTTCTTGAGGACACGGCCGGCCATTTCTCTTGAGCAGCCGACAATGCGGGCCAATTCCTGCCGGCTGATCTTGACTGCCGTCCCGCTGTCCACGCGGACCGCCCCCGGCTTTTCGCAAAGTTCCAGCAACTCGTGGGCCAGTCGCCCCGCCACGTCGAGAAAGGCCAGATCCCGAAGGCGGCGGCTGGTGTCCCGCAGGCGTTCTGCCAGCTGTCCCGCCACTTCGTACATGATGTCTGGCTCCTTGCGCACAAACTCGCGAAAGGTTTCTATTTCTATTTCCGCTACCAGAATTGGCGTTCGCGTGCGCACAATGGCGGAGCGTGTGTTTTGCTCGGGGAACAGGCACATTTCGCCGAAAAAATCGCCCGGATTGAGATAGGCCAGCACCATTTCCCGGTTGCCTTCCTGAGTTAGCACACTGACAGAGCCCTCCAGTATCAGGTAGAGAGCCCGCGCCTCGTCACCTGCATTGAGAATGACTTGTTTGGGGCCGAAACTGCGCTTCGTCGAATCTCTGATGAAGGCCTGTAG
>JBFJJV010000133.1:0-8220 GCA_041635265.1 Panacagrimonas sp. | reverse complement strand
GTTGATCGTTTGGCCAGGATCGGGGCTTCCAATATTTCTCAAGCTGATCGCACTGCCGCCTCCCCTACGGCGGAGGCCGATGGAGCTGAGGCCTTTGCCTTCGTGCGATCTCGAGTCAACCAACCAACGACGACCAGTACTCCAAGCAGGGCCAGCAAGACCACAGGAGTGGGCAGATGCAGTAGCTCGGGCACCGTTTGCGCCTCGGGTCCGGGAACCGCCTCGAGGATGGGTTCGATCAGGTCGTAAGCACCTGCAAATACATAAGTGCCAAGAATCAGCCCGACAAAGAAAACTAACCCGTCTATTTTTCCCGAGACAAATCCAACCACAGACGTGCCCGGGCAGTAACCGCCGACGGCCATGCCGGCTCCGACGCCAACCCCGCCGAGCAGGGTTGCCCATAGAAATACGGAAGGAATGTAGATGTCTTCCTTGGTCATCAGGCCACCGGCCTGGAGAAAATACAGTCCGAAAGCAGCGACCAGAATGGCAGTGAACATGACCTTGAATACGCGCCAATCCTTGAGATGCATCTGCGCAGTCAGATTACAGGCACTGGCGAAGCCGGCACGTTCCAATGCGAAACCGAAAACAAGACCACACAACAGACCGCTGGCGACACCGCTCAATACGAATGGCAAGTTCATTTGTAATACCTCTTCATGACGAAACCGCAAGCGACGCCCGTGGCAAAGAAACCAATCAAGAACAGAAACCCGGCGGTTGCCAGCGTCGCTGCGCCCGACAATCCAAGTCCGCTGGTGCAGCCCAGCGCGATACGGGCGCCCAGCCCGGCAAGCATTCCGCCGCCTAGCGCCAGACCCAGCTTCTTGGCGTTATTCAGCCGCGTCGGCCCATCCACAGTCCAGCGAAATCTGCGTGCGCTCACTGCCGCGATCAAGGCGCCGATGGCGACACCGATGACCTGCCAGGTAATCCAGGAATCAAGAGGATTGCGACCATCTTCGAACATCGAAGCGAAGTAGCTGCTTGAGTCAACGGCGGCGGGGGCAATCGTATGGGCAGCTGACGCGGCCAGCGAAGTGGTAAAACCGCTCGCCCCTAATCCGTGCCCGGTCAATATAAACGTCATCAACAGGCCTGAACCCAAAAGTACGCCGGCCAGATAGGGATTCCATAGCGGCTTAGCCTCTCCTTTCATGAAATGGCCCTCCGGAAATTAAGACGTGGGCGCCACATGTAATAGCGACAGAAATCCTTTGCTCTTTCTCGATTCATGATCGTCCTCCTTCTTATATCCGGGTACCCGCCCCAGTACCTTGGATAATACCATCGCCGGTATTTTGGTCAATCCCCCTGGAGTATCCGTATATCTCTGACTGAGACCAGAAGGAAACAAGCCGAACCACAAGGTCTGACCCCCTAGGTAAGGCATGCTGCGAAGCATCGGCGAATGCCAGCGGCGATCTCTTTCCAGGTTTCTCAGGCATTAGTCGCTAATGCGTATTAGGACTTGCCACTGAAGAAGCACGCTTTTGAACTGACTCGAGCACAGAAGCTGGGTTTGAATTGGAATGGGGATCAGCCATTCGCCCGTCCTTGACGAATCCGCTGTCCATGTGCCGGCTTCGCCTTCGCTCACAAAGAACTGCTAGCGAATTGATGCAGGTCAATTACGGATGGATTCAGGCCGACTACTCTTGAATCATGCGTCCGGCGCAGACTTGGAATGTGTCTCGACAAACCCGGACCCGTACAGCGCAGAAAGGAAAACTCATGTCAACAACCAAGCGTTTGTGGATAGGTCTGGCGGTCTTGCTCACCACCACCTTTTCGGTCCTGCTATTGCTGGGGCATGAGATTGATCGAGTGGCGCCGCCGATGCCAGATCGGATCGTTTCGGAAGAAGGTGATTTGCTTTATACGCGTGCCGATCTGGATACAGGCCGACAGGTCTGGCAGAGCATGGGCGGCATGCAGGTCGGCTCAATCTGGGGACACGGCGCCCTCATCGCCCCCGACTGGAGTGCGGATTGGCTCCATCGCGAAGCGATCGGACTTATGGAGTTGTGGGCTTTGCGCGAGCAGCAAAGGTCTTACGCCGAGCTGAACTCAGCGCAGAAATCCATACTGCAAGCACGCCTGCAGCAGGAGCTAAGGTCTAATCGCTATGACTCAGAGACTGCGACGATCACCCTGTCGCAGGATCGCGTCGACGTGATCCGCAGCATCATCCCTCACTACGACAGCTTGTTCGGAGATGACCCGAAACTGGCAAAACTGCGAGAAGCGTATGCCATGAAGGACGGGAGCGTAGATACGGCCGAACATCGGTACAAAATGACGGCCTTCTTTTTCTGGACCGCCTGGGCCGCCGTAACCGAACGTGCTGAAGGCGGAGCTGCCAAACCCGCCAGCTACACCAATAACTGGCCCTATGAACCCTTGGTTGGCAATGTTCCCACCCCGGGTTCGTTTGTATGGTCTATGTTCAGCATCCTGTTCATGCTCGCCGGTATTGGTCTGCTCGCCTGGCACTACGCGGCCTATCACAGCAAAGAAACACCGCTGACGCCCCCGGCCGAAGATCCATTACTGAAGATTGTCGTCACGCCGTCCATGCGCGCTACAGCCAAGTATTTCTGGCTGGTGGTTGCCCTATTTCTCGTTCAAATTCTGCTCGGCGCCATCACAGCGCATTATCAGGTGGAACGAGATTTCTATGGAATTGAAATATCAAACCATCTGCCCTACTCGCTGACGCGAAGCTGGCATACCCAGCTGGCTGTGCTGTGGATCGCGACCGCCTGGCTGGCAACCGGGCTCTATATTGCTCCCGCCGTTTCCGGTCACGAACCCCGTTTCCAGCGTATTGGAGTCAATTTCCTATTCACCTGCCTGTTGATTATCGTGGTTGGCGCCTTTGCGGGTCAGTGGTTTGCGGTCATGCAAAAAATGGATCTGGACTACAACTTTATGTTCGGACATCAGGGATGGGAATACACCGATATTGGTCGTTTCTGGCAGGCGTTTTTGTTCATCGGCCTGATGGTCTGGCTCTTCCTAGTTGGCCGCGCATTATGGCCGGCGATGCGACGAAAGGATGACACCGCATCCATTGTCGGTCTCCTTTTCCTGTCTACCATCGCCATCGGTTTGTTCTACGGCGCTGGTTTGCTATGGAACGAACACAGCCACATCGTCGTCGTCGAATATTGGCGCTGGTGGGTCGTCCACCTCTGGGTCGAGGGCTTTTTTGAGGTTTTCGCCGTAGCCGTAATCAGCTTCCTGTTCGTGAAATTAGGCTTGGTAAGAGCCAAAACTGCGACGATCAATGTTTTATTCGCCACTGTCATTTTCATGGCCGGCGGCGTGCTGGGCACCTTCCATCACCTCTACTGGACTGGGACCCCGACGGCGGTACTCGCTGTAGGGGCTTCCTTCTCTGCCTTGGAGGTGGTCCCGCTGGCCCTGATCGGCATGGAAGCCTACGAAACCTGGTCACACAGCCGGGCGACGCCCTGGATGGCGCGTTATCGCTGGCCGATCATGTTTTTTCTTGCCGTGTCCTTCTGGAATTTGGTCGGCGCTGGCCTGTTCGGCTTCCTCATCAACACGCCGATTGCACTTTATTACATGCAAGGCCTCAATCTGACCCCCCTACACGGACACACTGCCCTGTTTGGTGTCTACGGCATGCTCGGCATCGGGCTCATGCTGTTCTGTCTGCGTGGCATGAAGCCCATGGCGGCATGGTCCGACGGCGCGCTACGCGCCGCGTTCTGGTCTCTGAATATCGGACTGGCACTCATGGCCCTCCTGACCCTGCTCCCGATCGGCGTATTGCAACTTAACGCCGCGCTCGAGAACGGCTACTGGTATGCGCGGTCGGCTGAGTTCATGGGGCAAGCTCTGATCCATCTACTGGTGTGGATGCGTGTCCCCGGAGATACGCTGTTTTCCATCGGCGCACTCTTTATCGCCTGGTTCGTATTTCGACTGTGGTGGCCGAGACACAGGAGCGAGCCGATTGCGTCTGTTATTAATCCCGAAAAGTGATCGAATTTTATTCCCAAATAAAGATCGTTCACCTTAGCTGCGTACTCTTGTCAGGCAGTCTCTTTGCGACGCGCGGCCTGATGATGCTGCGTGGCCTGCCGCTCGGACGACATGCGGTGTTGCGCTGGCTGTCCTACGTCAATGACAGCATCTTGCTCACCGCCGGCTTATTGCTAATGCAAATCACGCGGCAGTACCCCATAAGGAATGACTGGATGAGCGTGAAGCTCACTCTCTTGCTGATCTATATCGGGCTCGGGGTGATGGCGCTGCGTCAATCACAGACCTGGCGCAGGCGGCTCACCTTTTTTGCCCTCGCCATTCTCGTGTTTGCCACTATGCTGTCAATCGCGCGTAGCCACCATCCCCTAGGCTGGATGGCTGGATATCCACTTTTTTAGCACGCTCGCGGCCGCTACGCTTATTGATCATTCGAGGCGGGCGACGGATCGAATACGCTGCAAGCCAATATAGAAACAGCGAATGGATACAATCTTTCGCTAAGCAAGTTCGACATGCCCGAAACCAGAGCCGGAAAACAGTATCTGCCTTGGCGGCTATCCGCGTTTAAGTGAATGCTCAGTTGTTCGCAATGCCCAGCATTTTAGCGAATCGCCCAAAGCCCATTGAGCGGCACACAATCTACACAGTAATGGACTAAGGTCGGGCTCGCGCCCAGAGTGCGGCGGCATATTGGAGAACGGATCATGAAT
This sequence comes from Panacagrimonas sp., assembly GCA_041635265.1. GTDB lineage: Bacteria > Pseudomonadota > Gammaproteobacteria > Nevskiales > Nevskiaceae > Panacagrimonas. The sequence goes on along the minus strand of JBFJJV010000133.1, from coordinate 3,484 downwards.
ATGAGATGGCGCGCATTCAGGCAGGGCCTTGATGACACTTGCCGACCCGGTGCCACAGGGCAATACTCTGGCCAATGTCGGTTTGCTGTCTGTACCGGCACGCGATACAACTTGCACCTCGACCTCAAGAGACGATTCAGGGCGAACATCGATCTCGCAGCTTGCCTATGACCGCGGAGACCGCATCTGAGCTATTGGCGCTGAGCCTGCACATCGTGCTGGGGTTGTCTGTGGCAGGCCATGCCCTCCTGCACAAGCGAGACCCGCGTTCAGCCTGGGCCTGGATTCTTGCCTGTGTGCTGCTACCAGTGGCAGGCGCGAGCGCCTATTTCCTGTTCGGCATCAATCGCGTCAAGCGGCGCGCCCGAGTCCGGTTTGGCAGTCCACCGCCCCCCGCCCCCGTCCCTGCAGACGAAGTTATTCCCCATATCGTGGGAACACTGGTTGAGGAAATTGCCGAACTGGTCCACATAGGCCGGGCGGTGACCGGGCGGGCGCTGACGGCCGGCAATCGAATTACGCCGCTACACAACGGAGAAGAAGCCTACCCAGCCTTTATCGAGGCCATTAACCAGGCCAAGCACCACGTTTGGTTGATGAGCTACATCTTCGACAATAACGGTATTGGCGAGCGCATGGCCGCCGCCCTGCGCTCGGCCCAGGACCGTGGTGTGCAGGTCCGGGTCCTGTTAGACGGCTTTGGCACTCTGGCACTCCTCCCGGGAGGACACGCCCTTCTCCGCCGCCACGGCATTAAGGCGACGAAATTTTTACCGCCGCGACTGTTCCCCCCTTTGATGCATTTCAATTTGCGCAACCATCGCAAACTCCTGTGTATTGACGGACGGAGCGCGTTTATCGGTGGCATGAATATTGGCGATCACCACCTGCTCCCCGAAGGCCGGGCCAAACCAAGATGGTGGCAAAGCACCCGAATTCACGCCGAGGATCTGCATTTTCATGTACAGGGTCCAGTGGTATCGCAATTGGATCAGGTCTTCATTGACGACTGGAAAACCGCCCGCGGTGAGAATCTAGATCCTGGTGTATCAGCGGCAAGAGTTGAAGGTGATGTCCGCTGCAGGGTCATCACGGACGGGCCTAACGAGGATTTCGGACGTTATCAGCTGATCCTGCTTGGCGCGCTTGCCAACGCGCATCGATCGGTGTGCATCATGACGCCCTACTTCGTCCCGACGCCGGAATTGTCCAGCGCGATTACCAGTGCAGCCTTGCGCGGCATAGAAGTGACACTGCTCCTGCCCGCGCGCAGCAACCATTGGTGGCTTGATGCTGCCACCCGGCGATGGCTCCTCCAGATGGCGTCCTTCCCCCTGAAGATTTACCTGCGCCCCCCACCTTTTGCGCACAGCAAGCTATTCGTTGTCGACAATTACTATACGGTCATCGGTTCCGCGAATCTCGATCCTCGCAGCCTGCGACTGAATTTTGAACTGATGCTGGAATGCTATGAGGTCGCCCTTGCCGAACGCATGCTCAAGCATTTTCTCAATGTGCGCGACGCCAGTCTGCTCCTAGACATCCAGGCATTGAAAACGCGCCCCCTGGCCTCACGCCTATGGGACGCCGTGTTCTGGCTCTTCTCACCCTCTCTTTAGTGCAAACCGTGATCGCTCTGCTTAAGCACCCGGCGATCCTGCGAAGTCCAAAACCAATCACTTGACCACAGTCACCGGAATATTCGCCAAATGAATCACACGGGTCACCACGCTACCAGCCAATAAACCCTTCAGGCTTCCCATTCCCCGGGACCCCATGACGATTTGCGCACAGCCCTGATGATGGGCGTACTCGACAATGCCGTGCGGAACATCTCCGAGCTGAACAGCCGAATGGCCGGGTCGTTTCGCTAGTCTGAGCCGCTCCAGCGCAGGCTGCAGAATCTTGGCACCTGCGAGCCTGAGCGATTGGTGGATTTCGTCTACAGGTAGCGGCGCCATATATTCGTTGTACAGCACTGGCCAGACCTGAATATTGATCAGGCATATCTCTGGCATTGGCTTTTCCTGAATCTGTTCGAGTGCAAACTGAAGTGCATGATCAGAAGATTCTGAACCATCATAAGCAACGAGTATTTTTTTCATATGAAGGCCCTGTATGCGCCATTGCAGATTGATTGTCAGCGGGTCAATCATTCGATTTGAGTCAATTCAGTGGGTGGCCAAGAGAAAGCAGACCCATCCCGACCTATTTGTCAGAGCTTCTTTAATGCCTCTCGAAGGTCCTGGTAAGCCTGGCGCAAGTTATCAGCACTCAGACTCGCACCTGCGGTCAGCTCCGCGCGAGAACTCTCCAGTGATTTTCGGACGACATCCATATCGCTCTGCAGTTCGACCCACTGCGCCTCCGCACTGTGCCAGCGATCTTTCATATCTTCGGAAAACAGATGGGCCTGGAGCCGAATCTCCTCGCGAAAGCCGGCCAGAGAATCAATATCGGCAAATAGTTTCGAAGTTGTCTTGCTCATGCTGGCATCTCCATGGAAGGTCTCCACAGACTACGCGGCAATAGCTGAATGCTCATTGACCTGGATCAAGGATTGGCGCCGGAAAGTGCCCAATAGTTGCGACTCTGCTCCCCAGGATAGGCCCGCCTGCGGTGCACAAAATAAGGAGCCGTGGCCTTCTAATCCTGCCCTCTAAAACAACAACGATATCTGACCGGAAAATAAGCCCTCATGAATAAATCCTTCCGTGAAATAACCGATTCTGTATCAAGCTCCCTAAGCAATCTTCGGCGTACCCAGCCAGAGCTGGACAAGGGTTTTTCAGCCCTTGCCAAGGGGGCCATGCGAAGCGGAACTGTGGACGTTCGAACCAAGGAATTCATTGCCCTGGCATTGGGCGTCGGCAGTCATTGCGATGCCTGCATTGGCTTTCATATGAAAGCCCTGATCAGACTAGGTGCTCGTCGCGAAGAAATCGAAGAGGTCCTCGGCGTGGCCGTCTATATGGGCGGCGGGCCATCATTGATGTTCGCCGCAGATGCGCTAAAAGCCTACGAGGAATTGAGCGAGCCTGCCCAAAACAGCTGAGCCGCCGCTGGTCCGAAAACTGTGTTCCGTACTCTTAGCGGCACAGGCACTGACACAGCGCTAAACTTTGCCTGTGAACGATGCTCATGGCCACATATCTCTGGACGGACTGAACGCGCTGCTCGACGCAGCCGTGGACGCCATTGTGCTGATGAATACAGAAGGACTCGTAACCCGCTTCAATCATGCCGCGGAGAGGTTATTTGGCTATACCGCTGATCAGGTGTTAGGACGTAACGTCCGCATGCTGATGCCCGCACCCTATCGAGAGGAGCACGACGGCTATCTGACAAGATACCTTTCAACCGGCAAGCGACGAATTATTGGGATTGGACGAGAGGTCCAGGGCTGCCGACAGGATGGAAGCACTTTTCCGATCGACCTTTCGGTAGGTGAATATCGCAATGGAAGCGAGCGCGGGTTCGTCGG
>JBFJJV010000132.1:0-8223 GCA_041635265.1 Panacagrimonas sp. | reverse complement strand
GCATGAAGGCGGGCTAATCCACACCGCCGAATTTCCTTTTTTTGCCAAAGCGCGAATTTGCCGACGGACGATACCGCCTGATAAAGGTTGACGAATTGACAGAGATCAATGATCAAAAAGCCCCGATTACGACATAGTGCAGCAGTCAGCGGAGCAGGCCTTAGGAAACAACCGTTTTATTAGGTGATATATCCATGAGGAAACCCACATGAAACCGGCTCAATCGGAACTCCTCGGTGGAATAGACCATCTCCATCAGCCCTCGGGGGCAGAGCGGGCGACGTCGTCGTGCGGCCCCCATCCGGAAATGCTCCGATGAACACGCAAAGATCCAAGGGTGCGCAGCAGCCGTCCTCGTTCTGTCATGATCCGGCCATCATAGAGCGGGCCGTACATGTCGCCGCCAACGCCATGTTTCTCGCCGACCGCCAGGGCCAGATTGTCTGGATCAACGCCGCTTTCACCCGCTTGTTCGGTTACGCGGGAGGTGAGGTTATGGGGCAGACCCCACGGATATTGAAATCCGGGCGTCAGAGCACTTCCTATTATGGCGAGCTGTGGGACACGATCATCGCTGGATCGATTTGGCGCGGAAAGCTGTGCAATCGACGCAAGAATGGTGAGATATTTGACGTTGAGCAGACAGTCACACCGGTGTGCAACGCAGCGGGTGAGGTGACTCATTTCTTCGTCATCTACGAGGACATTACCGAGCGACTCCGCAGCGAGCGGCATCTCTCACAGTTAGCGATGTTCGACAGCCTGACCGGCCTGCCCAATCGAACCCAGTTCTTAGCTCGCCTAGATGAATCTCTCACTCGATCGTACCGAAGCGGCAAATCACTCGCGGTCATGATGCTAGACCTCGACCACTTCAAAAACGTCAATGACACGCTGGGCCACGCTGGTGGAGACGAACTATTGCGCATCGTCGGACGGTGCTTGTCATCCACGCTTCGTACTAGCGATATCGTGGCACGACTTGGCGGCGACGAGTTTGCCGTTCTGATCGAGGATCTCGAGCATACTGCCCAGTCCTTTGATTCCGCGCAGCGCCTGATCGAGTCGCTGTCAGAACCCATGGTCGTACTCGGGGCCAGCGTGCAGATTGGAGCGAGCATCGGCATCGCGGTGTCCAGCAACCAGAAGCAAACCTCCGAATCACTGATGCGCAACGCGGATGAGGCCCTGTATCAAGCCAAGCATCAGGGACGAGGTCGCTATCTGTACTTCGATGCCGGGATGAACCAGGCCGCCCGACTGAGACAGGCCACCAAAAGCGCAATGCGCCGCTCTCTACGTGATGAAATGATTCGTCTGAGCTATGAGCCGCTGGTCAGGACCGGCACGAATCGGATTGTGGGGGTGCAGGTGCGACCTGCTTGGAAGGTGGCAGAACAGGACCCACCCTTGGATGCCGACCTTACGACTGTCGCCGAGCAGAGCGGAATGATCGTCGCATTCAGCGACTGGATGTTACGCAAGACGATTGCCGACATCGCAGCGCTACGCGCACGAATCAAAGATTCTGTCCCGATTTCCGTGCATCTTTCTGCGAGCCAATTCGATCGCGCCGATATCGCAGCCATGATCACAGGCCTGCTCACTGAACAAGCGGTGCCGGGTTCGGCCTTGCGGCTCATCACATCGGAATCGCTGACTAACCGATCGACCCAGGCCGCACACAGAACGATTGAGGAGCTAGCGTGTTTCGGGGTCCAGATTGTGCTGACTGACTTCGGCTCTGGCCCCAGCTCACTTTCAGTGCTGAATCGCTATCCGATTTGCGCGATCAAACTCGACAAGCAAGCGGTTCGCCACGTCGAAAAAAATTCTCTGGATGAAAGGCTGCTGTGTGCAATCACCCGCTTCGCCTCTTCCCTTGAGATCGAGATTATCGCCGACGGCGTCGAGCGCGCTGCCCAGCGTGAGGTCCTCGCTAAAAACGGCTGCTCCATTACTCAGGGGGCCCTGCACGGTGAGCCCATGTCCTTAATCGAGCTGGCCGACGCGATCCTTTGCAGGAATGAAGTTCAGAAATGAAGCGCATACATCGAGTGGGCGAATCAGCTGAGCTTCTCTGCCCGGCTTGCCGCTGCCCGGCCATTCTTTCATATCCTCAGGAAGACGGGCCAAGCTGATTCAGAGGGATTTTCAGATAAGAAATACCGTTGTCTGCGGCTCCGGGTAGATGTCCGGCACGGATGTTCACCTGTAGAGAAGGCAGAATCAGGGCAGGAACCTTTAGCTCCCGATCGCGCTTTAGGCGCCGTTCCACAAATTGACTTTCAGTAACTCCATCGCGAACCCAGGGGTTAAGTACGCGTTGCTGTTCAACCGTGCATTCCCACCTCGGCTCGCGACCTCCAGGCCGATAGTCGTGACACATGAACAGACGAGTGCGAGGAGGAAAATCAAGAATGCGACGGATGGAGCGATAGAGCTGCCTTGCATCCCCTCCTGGAAAATCAGCTCTGGCAGTACCGTAGTCCGGCATAAAAAGGGTATCACCGACGAATATGCAATCCTCGACCAGATAACTCAGGCAAGCCGGAGTGTGTCCCGGCGTGTGCAAAATCCGTAGGACAAGATTGCCGACCTGGATCTCATCATTATTCTTGAACAGGCGATCGAACTGGGAGCCATCTGCTTGAAACGCTGGCTCCATTCCAAACAGAGGCGCAAAGTGAGTCTGGACCACGCGTATATTTTCGCCAATGCCCAGCTCGCCACCCAAGGTTTTTTTTAGCCACTGCGCGGCACTCATGTGATCTGCGTGGGCGTGTGTCTCCAATATCCATTGCAGGCTTAGTCCCTGCTCTTGAACATATTGCGCAAGGACATCGGCGGACACACTAGACACACGCCCGGACGGCGGGTCATAGTCGAGAACAGGATCAATGATGGCGCATTTTCGGGTCGCCGGATCGCTCAGAACATAGCTGATCGTATGGCTGCCCGGGTCATAAAACCCCTTGATTTCAGGGGACATATTAGACACCTCGGAAGGTTGAAGGCGGCGGGCAGTGTGGCGCAATCATGAACCAGCTTCACTGACGCAGATCAAGGCGCCCATGGATGTACGTAGTTTCCACGGCAGGCACTGCGGGTTTTACGAATAGGCTCGCTTGCAGCTCAGGGGCATGCTGCCCGCTCTTTAAAGGGAGCTCCCGTCATGGCCTTCGATATTGCACCCGCCTCCACTGCACCGCACCGCACCGTGCCCAAGTGCGGGACCTGCCCGGTAAGCGGTTGCCCTGCCCACTGCGCCGAAACCGCGGATGCCTGGCAAGCGCTTGTGAACCTATTGCCGCCACAGCGTCCAGTCCATAAGCACACGCTGATGAATTCTGGTGACGCACTGCCTGCGCTGTACACGGTGCGAGCCGGTTGCATCAAGAGCTACACCATCGATTCTCAAGGGAATGAGCATGTGCGCGGCTTTCATTTCCCCGGGGACTTGGTTGGCCTTGAGGCCCTTGGCAAAATGCACGCGGTGGCCAGCGCCGTAGCGGTCACCCATTCACAGGTCTGCGCGGCGCCTGTCGCACAGCTGCTTCACAGACTGGGAGACGACACTAAACTGGCCGCGCACCTGCTGCACAAGACACGCGATGCGTTGGAACTGGCGCTCGCCTTCGCCGGCGAATACACCGCTGACCAACGAGTCGCTGCCTTCCTTTTGCTTGTGCACGCGCGTATCGGTTCCGAAAATACGCTGCTCCTACCGATGACACGTCGAGAAATCGGCAGTTATCTCCGTCTGGCGACTGAAACCGTGTGCCGGGCGCTGGCTCGTTTTGAACACAAGAACTGGCTCGTCTGCGCCGACAAACGCATCACTCTGCTCAATATCGGGGCCTTGCGCGAATTGGCTGAACCGATCGGCGTCTGAGCAGTCGCCGCCGGGCCGAACCCTTCAGGTTCCATCTGCATCTCGGCGTCGGGCGGGTTCGAGCGGCTCGATCCCGACTGCACGATCCGCGTGCTTTTTAAGCGCGACAAGCGAATTCCCGTCTTCCGGCGCGCTCGCGCAGCCTATCTGCAGGTCAATACCGGGCACTTCGCCAATGATCGGATAGGACTCCATCAGTTCCTCGCCCAGAAAATGCTTCATGCGCTGCGCTTCTTCGAGTTCATCAGGCAGCCAGATCAGGTATTCGCCCAGAGCGATTCTGGCTGCGCGGTCCGCCCCCGCAATCCGGCTGATACGCAACTGCATTTCACTCAGCAGGCCTTCGGACGCCTCCTCGCCCAAGGCCTTGATCGAGGCGATGCCCGCAACACAGACAATGGCGATTCGAGTGGTCTTCTTGTCACCAAGATGGCTGCTCAGTCGATTCTCTAGCGCTGCCTGATGCATCAAACCGGTGAGCGGGTCGCGCACTGAAAAAATGTCCCGAAGGAGTTGATCAGCCTTCTGATGGCTGATGTCTTCATAAATTGCCAGATAATGTGTGACGCGCCCATCCTCCCCGAAGGGGCTGATCGTCTGAATGGCGGTGAACGCCTCTCCCGCCTGATCCCGATCCACGGTTTCGCCATGCCAGACTTTTCCGGTCTGTATCGTGTTCCAGAGTTCACGATAATGTCGGGTCCCATGTTGGCCCGAGCTGAGGAAACGGGGATTTCTACCCACGATTTCCTGGCGGGTATATCCGGTAAGCCGGCAGAAGGCCGTGTTGCACCAGACAATATCTCCACGGGCATCCGCGATGAACGCCGCATTCCCCGAGTGGTGCATCGCTGCGGACAAGGTTCTGTCCATCGCGATGCGTTCGCAGGCCTGGATCAAGCGGGCCAAACCGACGGCTGCGTGGCTGGCTTCCGACATCAGAGCTTGGATGGCGTCCTGTTCGGAGGTGGAACTTAGCAGCAGGAGAACCCATGAGTGGTCTGCGGTTTCCAGCGGGCAGGCGCAGGCATGGGTGATGCCTTCTCGACGCGCCGCTTCGCGCCAGGGCATGAAGCCTTCGTCGCTAATCGGAACGCTGTGGGGCTCTGCGTCGCGAAGCGCACGGGCCGAGGGCCCGTCGCCAGTGATCGTGCCGTCGCAACGTTCGGGCAGGCGTGCGAACTCGGCCCACAGCAGATTCTCCCCAGATGCTGCCTGCAGCCTGAGTATCCCACCTTCTTGCCGTTGCACCAGCGCGACCATCGGAACTGTCAGTGCTTCGGCCAAACCCCGACAGAGATCTCTCATTAAATCGTCTGCTGAACTCCCTTCGACCAGTTCGCGGTACGCTCTGTCGATTGCTCGCCTGATATCAGACCGGGCGCAACTGTCGCCGCTCGCCTCATTCGACGAAGCTGCTGCGACAAGGGATTGTCCGTTCATATCGATGTCTGCCTACCTTCCATGCAATCTTCGTTGCCGGGAAGTCTGATCAGTGCGCCCCTCACCTGCATTGATCTGAGTCAAGCCTCAGAAACTAAGGGCAAACGACACTCCGGCCCTGGCCGATATGGGCAATGGAGCCAGAAGCGACCGAGCCCTCGCGCATCCGCTCCTTCCCACGCCTTTCCCAATATGGAAAACCTGATCTGCGTGACATTTAATCAGCCCTCCGCCAGAAGCTTATTCTGTGCCTCGGCGCCATAATGCCAATCAAGACTGGTATGACAGCGCACTCATACGGCACGAGAGTCTGCGCCTACCTTGAACTCCTCACGCAACACCGCGACTTTCAGGCGCAGCTCGGTCCTGCACCACCGAGCGACTGATGGTTATATCTCTGCCCATGAAGAGGGGGGTGGCGACCACGCACTCCTCACCGAAGACAGCGTATTCGGAGGAGTCTCCGCCCTCCTTGACGTTAGGCAGGAAGCGATGCAATGGAATTAGAAACGGGCAGATTCAAGCGCAATGCAGCTTCCGTGCATGGCCCCCCGGTCCAGCTGCACGGCGTCGGACGACGCTCAAAATTCGTTCGAATTCTGGGCACGGAAGTCTCGCAAACAGTTGATTGGCTTGGCCTGCGGTCAAAGACAAGCCTGGCCCTTGGGCTGCAATCTGCGCCGCATTTGGAAAGCCACCGCCCTTTCTGCGCTCACCTCACGCCGTGGTCTGCCCGCCATCAGGCGCACGACTTGCGGTCGAGTTCAAAATGTTCTGAAATCGCGGCGGTTCCGCCCACGCCCACCATCGATGCGCCTCCGGGACGGGCGAGCGTCTACTGCTGAAATGTCGTGTGATTTCAATGGCGGCCCCGAAGAAAAGTGAAGTAGAGGCTGCAGCACAGTGCAAGCATATAGCGGGGTATCTACCGTGTGACTGAGTTGCCCTGAAACACTTGCACAACACCTGATCAAGGGACACAAGCTGCAGCTGAGATAGATTCTAAGGATTGTCCTTGGCCAAGACCCAGGATCCAGTCGCCGACTTTAGATAATGCTCTCTGACTCTCAGGCGCTGCCAGCCAGTCGGCCAAAAGCTGATTCGATCAGGTCGAATCTCGAAAGCACGCCAGGAAGGGGCCCGAGGAACGCGGTCCCAATCGAACTGAGCCCGATAAGTCTCGACGTTTTGCTTCAATGCCGCAGGTTCGGCAGATTCTTTAATCTGGTCCGATGCCCAGTGTCCGAGGCTGGTTTCTCGTGGCAACTTGTTCCACTCCGCATCCGACTCTGCTTCTGAGAGTAGCCCCACCTCCCCTTCCACGATGACCTCGTACTGGAGAACTCGCCAATAGAAGCAAAGCGAGGCACGGGGATTCATCTGCATCTGCTGTCCTTTGCCAGTCTCGGTATTGGCGAAGAGCACCAGCCCGGAGCTGGAGATACGCTCGACACCGACCATCCTCACCGAAGGTCGCGCGTCGGCTGTCGCCGTCGCCAACGCTGCTGAGCTGGCCTCGTCAGCGCCTCGCGATCGCGCCTCCTCAATCAGGCTTGCTAATCGCTCGATGGCCGTTTGAAAGATCGGATCCATACCGTTCACGTTCAATCTGTAGAGAGATTCAAATCAGCGGACGAGGAGCACCGGAACTTTCGAGCGATTCAAAGCACCCTTGGCAACACTGCCCAGCAGAGCGCGCTCGACTCCGTGGATTGCGCGCGCGCCCAATATCAGTACATCTGCGCGATGCTCATTGACTGCACTCAGTAAGCTGGCGAGTGGGTCGCCAGCCCGCACCTCGCTCTTTACCATCCAGCCAGCCGTCTCCAGCCGGGTAGCGGGACCGACCATCCTTGCTTGTCCCTCCTCCCGCAGCCGCGCTTTTTGAGCACTCACTTCACGCCGAATCGGTGCCCTGACTGACGATGGAAAGCGTGCCAGTGATGCTGGCATATGTACCGGCTCAACCACATTGACCAGCACCACACTGCTACCGCGTACGGGGTCGAGCGAGTTCAGAAAGTCGAGCGCACGCTCTGCGTTCGGGCTGCCGTCGAACCCCAGCACAAAGCGTCGCACCGTCTTTGGCGCCTCCCGCACAACAAGCACCGGACACGGTGCTCGCGCCGCGACGCTGCGGGAAACGCTGCCTGCCAACAGGCGGCGGAAGCTGCCGTGGCCACGCCATCCGAGAATAATCACACTGGCCTTGAAGCGAACCGCTTCGGCAAGAATCGCGTCCCGCGGCAAAGCATCAGCGATGATGATCCTGGCATCCGGCCACCTGGGCGCTAAAGCACGACGCGCCGCATCAGCTTCCGGCTCAAATGTTTTCTCCAGCGCGGCATGCGCTTCTGCATGATCGGTCAGCCAGTCCGCATCGACCGGCAACCAGGCGGTTCGTGCGATGACCGCGCGGGTCAGCGCGGATACAGGCCAGGGAAATTTGACCGCGGTTGAAAGTGCAGCCTGAGCCGGGGGCGAGCCGTCGGTCGCGATGAGGATTCGATGCTTCTTCGATATTGCCATGTCGCACTCCGATAAGAGTCATCAGCGTGGGCGCCGCAATCCGCACCACTCCGCTGTCATTCTTACAGTCATCAATCGTATACGCTCGATGTATGAACCCATCCGGCGCAATCCATCAAGCCCCAAGGTATGCGTTCTGCTGGCAGCAGCGTCTGGAAAGATAGCATCACGCGCGTGCTGGGGTCGCGCATTGACCTGGATCAAGGCTCAAGATTGTGCTTGTACAGCAACCTTGATTCGATCGGCATCGATCAAGACGAGTCCGACTGAACAGCCGCCCCGTTTCCCTGCCCTCGGTTTGTCACTTCGCATGGATTGCACTGAAGCTGCACGCGTGGGCCGCAAGACGGATACTG